>CAMKAT010000003.1 GCA_946410555.1 uncultured Caryophanales bacterium
ATAACAAACATTATTTTTAGATATAGCGGCTTCAATTTTTCCATCATGAGTAACAACTATTTGATCTGATTCTTTTTTATTGCTTATATTTAATTCATTGATAATATTTCTACCTAATTTATTAGATAAAGGATTATTCTCGTAGTATTCGCTTGCTAAATCTAATTCTCTTACCACTTCATTTAAGTCTTGTTCACTATAATAAGTGAATGGTGATTTACCTTTATAAAAATTATATAACTTAGAAACATCACCAAGTGTTATTGAATTACTATTATCAAGTTGTCCTGCTTCAATAGAAGTATCTTGTAATGTACTATTTTTCTTATAGTGATTATATAAAGCTGAAATATCACTTAGTGATATATTTCCATCATTTGTAGTATCTCCAAGAACTACGATATCATAAGTAATATTATTAACTTTTAAAGTATATCCATTAGCTACATTATCAGACTTACTTACCTCATTATTATTAGTATCAAATATATGAACTTCAGCTTTATTCTTTATGTTATATAAAAGTTCCTCCGCTTTAAATTCTAAAGCAGTTGGAGTTGCATATATCTTATTATCTATTATTTTATAAACGTCAGAATAAATAATATCACTTAAAGAATAAGAATAACCGATAATTAAAGAAGTTACTAAAAGAATAAAGAATATGTATAAAGGAATAAATCTTTTCATACAAGTAACCTCCTTATTATCATTATATCTTTATATATTTTAACATAAAAAAAAGGATTTTACTCCTTTTTTATTGATTGTTTTTAATTAAATAATAATGGCGTATTTCCATATATCATTATTCTTAATAAACCTATTACAAATAAATGTAATGGATAATATATATAGAAGAACCATTTCATCCATTTGCATTTACCTTTTTCACCATTATACATTTTTAATAATGGATATACTAATATTACAAATACTTGTATTATTCCATATAACTTATTTACAAAGAAGAATGATATAACACCATATAATAATACCCATGGCATAATAGCCTTCATTTGTTTTTCTAAATTACCACGATTGTAGTACATACCAATAACAGAAAGAACTGCGATACTACTCCAGTTAGCTGGGAATGCACTCCAAACAAGAACAAATACTAATATATGTTTAAGTACATTATTCATATTAGTCTTTTCATTTATATATAGTACTAAGAATGCTATAAATAAAGGATACATTACACTTGTTTGATTAAATATATCACTTGGTATAAAACTTATGCTAAAAGCAAAACAATATGCAAAGTGAGATATAATTGCAAATATAAATAACCTCATCATATATTTCTTTACATCATGAGTATAATGAAAACCTTCGCTTACAAAGAACCACATTATAGGTGCTGTAAGTCTTCCAATTATATGTAGAATTATTGCGATAGGATTTGCTCTAAATCCTGGAAATAAAAGATCACTAAAGTGATCAATAGTCATAGCTATAATAGCTATCAATTTTAAATGATTAGCATTTAGTTTTTTTATAGATGTTTTCTCCCTCAAGTGATCTTTTTTATGAATATTTTTCTTTTATTACTTTTAATACATTTTCGCCATATTCTCTTATTCTATTTGGATTATGTAATAATTTTTTAAATTCTTCTAAACCAATTGAATCATAAATATATTTAACTGCTATTAGACTTAAATAATAACCATTATAGTTTTCGTTTTGAAATGAAGATCCATGTGATAATTCATTTAGATTTGGAAGTATTTTTGTTTTACTAAATACTTGTCTTACAAATTCATCATAAGTCTTATTGATCAATTGACTCTTGTAATCATTAGAGAAAAATTGAGCCATACCTTCATCAAACCAAACTATTCTATCGTAAGTCTTATCCCAAATAAGTTCCTGATACATTATATGAAATAATTCATGAGAAGCATTTAATTTTCTCTTAGTATACAAAGGTGTTTCTTTAATTATATTAGGTTCAATATATCCAATGATAGAACCATTATCATATACTCCTTTTGCATATTCAGGAAGAGATTCTTTTTCTCCTCTTAAAGAATATATATATTCTCTAAAATTATTTATATTATCAAAATAATATATAGATACTTTTCTAAAATCATCTACATCAAATATTTCTTTATATTTGTTTAATGATTCATTTAATATTTCCTCTAAATCATAAGTAATAAACTTTAGTGTATCTGGTGAATATAGAATAAAGTTGTTATTTTCAAATTGTATTTTTTTCATATGGTTACACTTTTATTCTTTTCTTTTCTAATTCTTTTTTAAGTTTTTCTGATACTTCTTTAACTGTTTTTTCATCAAAAGGATTAGGCATATTATATTTATCTATAAGTTCTTTAAATGAATAGTAAGATGCAACACTACCAATTTCTTTAAATAAATCTAAATTTGTTTCACACTTACTCCATATAGAGAAAGCCCCAAAGTTAGATAAAGCATAATCTATATAATAGAAAGGATCTAAATATATATGTGATTGTCTATAGAAGTATCCTCCTTCATCTAAGTTAGGATGACCTGAATTACTTCTTTTTAGATTATATTTATCTACAAGACTTAACCAAGTCTTTCTTATATCTTCTTGTTTTAAATTTGTATTTGAATAAATACTTTCTTGAAATTCATCTACTAAACACATATATGGTAAATTAGCTATAAGATTATACATCTTCATAAAACAATACTTATTATAATCATCTTTATCAAATATGTTATCTACATATTTCATCATTATAAGTTCCATACTGTAAGAAAACATTTCTGCAACTTCCATAGTTGGATATTTTAATAATGGCGATACTATTCTTTTCTTATCTTCTAGAGATGCACAATATTTTTGAAATGAATGTCCTATTTCATGTGTTGTAGTTTGTACATCTAAATAATTATTTTTATAGTTTCCTGTTACTACTGGAAATTCTGTTTCAGTTAAATAATTTGTTATAGAAAAATTAACTTTATTATCTCTTTGAATAAAATCAATATAATTATTATCTAACATAGTATTAAACATATATGCTAAGTCTTTATCACAATTATTAAATGAATCTTTTAATTTATTTAAAAGATCAATACCTTTATATTTTGATTCAGGCATTTTGGTAAAGAAAACTGTATCATAATACTTTAATTCATCTAATTTTAACTCTTCTTTTTGCCACTCAGTTAATGTAGCACAAACTGGATTAATATGTTTAATAATATTATCTCTGAATGATTTAATGTCTTTATAATCATAATCAAATCTTTTAAGTTTATATAAACTATATTCTACATAATTATTAAAGCCTAATTCTTTAGCTATTTCATTTCTTATATTAACTAAATCATAAAGAATACTATCATATTCGTTTTGCTTACTTAAATAGTAATCATTAACAGTATCATGAGCATTCTTTCTTATAGCTCTATCTTTATTAGTATAAAAACCACTAATCGCAGAAATAGTTTTTTCTTCTCCATCAAATAATAATTTATTTCTATTTAAAGTTCTATATTCTTGTTTTAACTCATTTTCTTTCTTTGTTAAATCAGAAATACTATCTGAAGTGACTCTTGCTTGAGCATCAATTATTCTAAAGAAATTTGATGGTAAATATTTTTTCAATTCTTTTTTATATTTTGAATGATTTAATTCGTTATAAAAGTTTAAAAATAAACTATCAAATTTAACTTTATATTCATTCCAATAGTCTATTTCATCTTTGAAAAATTCATCTTCTGAATCTCTCATGTTTCTTATGTCTGCATAATCATACATCTCTTCGATATGATTTTGAATATTATTTATTTCTTTAACTAGTTCAATATAGCTTTCAAAGTTATCGCAACTAGTTAATTTATTAATTAATTCATTAACTTTTAATTTAGTATCATCGAAGTCTATTCTCTCATAGTTTATATTGTTAAAGTTAATCATAATGTTTTTACACTCTTCCTATCTTTTATAGAAGCATTTACTTCATCAGTTACTTCTTTTAAATCATTAATTCCTAAAGCCTTTAATGCTTCATTTTCATTTTCAAAACTTAATAAGTTTTCATTAAATGAAATCATAAATTCTAAAGGGATATTATGAATGGAAGCCCATTCACTTATATAAAAGCCAAGTAAGTGTCTATAATAACTAGCATAACGACTTGCAAGTACCCCTATTTTTTTATTATTATCAAGCAATTTTATTTGATTAATATCATACCATTCTGTTTTATTATCAAATTTTATAGATAACTCATTATATGTTTCATATAATCTCCAATCTGAGTCTAATTCAGATTCTGAACATATATTATTTAATAGATATTGTTTTGCATATTCTTCAAAATACATAGAAATAAATTCATTTAAAAAATATTGGGCATTATTTTCTTTAAGTGTATTAGTTCCATGAATTAATTCATGTACAATAGTCACTACTTGATTAATATCACTTTCTTTATCTGCTAATTGAATATAGTAAGTTTTCTCATTATTTTTATCCTCATAGCGAAGACTTGCCCCATCATAACCTTCTACATATTTAATTTTATCGTTAGCTAACATGTAATTATATAAATCAATATATCTTTGGAATCCCATTGAATTAATATTTTCTCCTGCAAGTCTTTTAGCTTCATCTCTACTTATTATCTTATTATTGAATGGTTCTCTTTTGCCTAGATATTCATGTAATTTCATGAATTCTTGATGCATATAGTTTAATTCATCTAAATGGCGATCAATAGATCTTATATGATTTTTAATATATTCATAAACTTCATTATTCATTTAAACTTCTCCTTAATCAATTTCCCAAGATTTATTTACAGTATGTTGGTTATCTTTACAAATCATTTTTATTTTACCGTTTCTAATAAGATATGTTTCTCCATAAATATATTCATTATCATCTATAAGAATATATGAACCATTATTTAAAGCATAAATATCTCTATCAAATGAGTCAGGTAAAACTATATCCTTGATAGTATGTACTCCAGAGATTACCTCATCTTTTAATTCGTCATAATGAGGAAATATATTAATATGAGTTAATCCTAAACCTTGATAGTATTTATTATATTTTTTATCTAATACTTCTTCCTCATATTCAGGTGGTGAATATACATTTTCTGCTGAATTCATAGAACCTGCAGAAACACCAATAATAAATGCATCTGTTTTTCTTATTAATTCTCTTAAATTAATATTATTAAAGAACTCATTTTGTGTTGGTACATGTCCTCCGCTTAAAAGAATAAGATCAGCATTCTTAATTAACTCTTCTGCTTTAGATTCTGTTCTTGAATCTAATAATTGATAGCTTTTAAATGGCAGTGTTAATTCAAAAGAATCAAATACTACCTTAGCATACTTATCATTTATTTCGTTTTCATATTCAGTGCTAGCTATATATAGGAAGTTATCATACTTTTTAACATACTTCTTTATAATATCTAATTTATGATTCTTATTATCAAATACCTTGGATACTTTATTACCAAATTCATCTTTATCAGATAAGTCTAGTGTACTTGCTAACATACATTTTATATCTTCATATACAAAAGAAAATTCTACATTAAACTCTAAACTATCAAATGTTTTTTTATCTTCAGGACTAGAATATATCATGTCAGGATTATTTATTTCAACTTCTAATTTATATAGGTTATCACTTAATCTAGTTAATTCTACTTTATCTTTTGTTATATCAAAAGTATATGACATTTCATCATCTTTAAAAGAAATATCCCAATAAATATGATTAATTAAATTAATCTTTTCATTTATATTTATACTTCTTGGATCAAAGTCATCATTAATTGTTAAACTAATAAATCTATTATCTTTAAAATAAACATCAATTGATGTATTAGATTCATTCTTTCTTTTAATAAATGATGCTTCAGTTCTAGATACTATTAAGTCTGTATTATTAAAATGCATAAATATCCACCTTATCTAAATAATTTTTTATTTCTTTTCTTCACTTCTTCAAAAGAAGATATTAAATTTTGATTATTAAATACTTCGATTCCATCATGAATTAAGTTAATATCAAAATTAATGTCTCTATATTTTTCTCCATCAATATTAATATCAATTGGCTCATTTGATGAGATAAATATATTATCAGTAGTTATCTTTCTAACCCCATCACGAGTTTCGTGTTTACCATTTTTCATACTTAATATGGTACTAACCATATCAAGTTTTTTCATTTCCTCTACAAGATATACTTCCATCATGGAATCATTAAGAATACTAGATGGGGAAACCTTTATTCCTGATCCATAGTATCTCGCATTACATACTACGACTGTAGTAAATTTTTTTTCAATTTCTTTATCATCAAAAGATATATTTAATTCCTTAGGATTATAATTTAGAAAATGATTAGGAACTCCAATTATATATCTTAATTTCTTTGGAATTTTAGTATTATGTACATATGTGTCATCATTTGCTATTTCTGCATCAACACCAAAACAAGCAATATTAATACAATATTTATTATTAATCTTAATGACATCTACTTTATTTAATCCATCTCTCATTTTAGTTTCTTTAACAGTACGTGCAAAATCATTACCTGTTCCATTAGGAAGAAAACTAAGAATATTATTAGTACCTTTAATACCATTTAATACTCTATTAATCATTCCATCTCCACCAACAGGTACAATAATACTCCTTGAAGCTTTATATTTATTTAATATATCTTCAGTAGAATAAGAATCTGAATTAACTTCAATTGAATGATCAATATTTAATTCATAAGAGATTTGATCAATCATTTGATATAGTTCATTAATATAATTATTTCCAAATGAATTTAATACATATACATATTTCATAATTCCACTCTTCTTTATTAACGGTGTAGACCGTAGTCTCTTACTAAACTTTTTACTAAGTTAGAATCTCTTTTAAATTTTTCTCTTATTAAGTATTCACTAAATTCTTCATTTTTAATTTCTTCATAATATTCATTAGCTAAACATAAGACTAATATTTCATATTCACTTAATGAATTAAATGATTTTCTCTTAGAATTAATAAACTCCTTTAATAATTCTTTACTATTTAATTTATCAATCTCACTATAAGCATTTAATCTTTCTTCTTTAGTAAATCTAGATAGAATAAAGTCTTTTAAAGAATTATTCTTAAAGAAATTTTTAACTATATCATATTCTTCATCTGTACATTTTTCATCTTTATATTTTGGTAATATAGCATATATGTGTAATTGATTTCTTATCTTACTATATTTAGATATATAATCATCAGTAAGATCTTCGACTTTCATATTATTTAAATTATTAATTAATTCTTTTTCTTCTTTAGTTAAATATGAAGTAAACTTTATCCACATTTTAAGTGGATCATTTATTACATCAAATGAATCTGTAGGAATTGAATAAATTTTAGGATTACTTAATTTAATTCTCATAAACTCACCTTTATTTTTTAAAAATTCTAAAAGGTTTTAGAATTTTTTCTTTTTTATTTCTTTTTTCTGGTAGTGCTTTTAAAGGAGCTTCTTCTACATCTATAGCATTATAATTTTTATCTATTAAATTAAAAATCTCTTGATTTGATTCACAATGAAATCTTAAAAATAAACATGATGTGTGATTGAATATGTTACTACCTCTATCAGCTTCATCAAATCCAACTAAATAAGCACATAATAAATAACACAACTTGACATTATCATTATTATCTACGATATCATAAACTATTTCTCTATAATTTTGATTATTAATGGCTTGTTCATTAATCATGATTCTATATAAATATCCTCCGATGTCAGTATCGTAATTATTAGCTAATATTTCCATGTTTTCCCTATGATATTTATCTTTCAAAGAAACTGGATTAATTGCTAAATATCCAATTGATGATTCTGGAAAAGAGTGAGTCATTTGAAGTGATGATTCTCCATATCTAATAATAGTATCTATATCTTCTTCATGATGAATACTATTAATTGAATCTTTATTACCAGCTACCATAGCTATATTTTCTTGTACTACAAAATTTCTATAATTTTCACTACAATCTATACTTACTAGTTTTTCAAAATCAATATCATGGTATGGGCTATCAATAAATTCTTTTTTACCAATAATCCAAAGTGGATATTGAGCAGTGTTACACTTTTTTAAAGTTTCGATATCTTGAAAGTACTTTGGACTATTCAAAAACTCTTTAGTTACTAAATAGTCAAATAAATGTTCCCATCCATCTGCATTATCTATACTTTCTATTGCTCTTAGTCTTTCTATACAATCTTCTTTATTTAATAAATCTTTATTAATTAAAACACTTCTAAATTTTCTTCCCTTCTCAGGATCTATATCTATACTTAGAAAATTCTTCTTTTGAAGTTTGTTTAATGAATTAAACTATTCTTTTATTTCTTTATTATTTTTAAATTCAACAAATAGTTCATATTTATCTATAATTTCATCTAATTCGTATAACTTTATTGCTTCTTCTTTCATTTTATATCCTCACTTTATTAGTCTTCCTTTTTAGCATATACTGCCTTTAGAAGTAGTATATCATAAATAAAAGAATGTAAAATAAATAATTACATTCTTTATTTAATTTTTATATTCTCTTCATTTTTTCTTTCAAATAAAGCTGATCTAGAAATAGATGGGTCATCTATTAGTGTATCAGTTACATTAATATGAAATTTTACTTTTAATTCATTTAATTTCTTAATTAATTCATCTATTTTTTGAATATTTTCATTAATAATTAAATCATAATTACTTCTAGATAATATCTCTTCTTGAATTATTAGATTTTCTAACTCTATGATTTTATTAGTTGAATTATTAACGAAATCGCTGTTATATGGAGTATTTGTTTTACTTACAAACTCTGCATACTTATGTCTTTCTTCATATAGTTTTGTTAATTCTCTCTTTAATTCATTTACTTTTTCGAATAAATCTATGGAAGCTACATTATTAATATAGTCTACATTTTTATTAACTTTGATAGATAACGTGTCAAAAGATACATTATTAATCATAGATTTATCATAATAAATTGCTTCGATAATAATTATACTTTTAAGTTCATTAATTATTTCATTAATTGAATTCATATAAACCTCACTCACGTTTAATTAATTATATTATTTGTACCATCATTTCTTACTTTTACATTATTATTTGTTAAGATTATTCCTTCGGATTCTTTACCTAACCATACATTACCATTATTAAATGTATTATTAGTAACTTTAACTCCACCCTTTGAATGAACAGACATTAAATATATTACTAATGTTTCATCTGTTCTATTAAGAGTATTTCTATTAAATAATACATTTTCATTAGTTCCTCTGATATCTACAAAGAAGAAATCATTATTACCATAACCACAATTAGTAAATGTATTATCTTCAGCAGTTACATTCTTAGAAGATTCTATTTGTAATCCAAATTGTTTACTTCTAATTACTGTATTCTTCTTTACTTCTACATCTTCAGAATTTATTACTTTAATACCTCCACCGCCTTGTGTTTCTGTAACTGTATTATTATTTATATATACAGTATGTCCATTTTTTAATACTATTCCTGTAGCAAGTCTATCTATATTATTATTAGTAACAGTTACATTTTCAAATGTTGTACCACTGTCAGGATATCCACCTAAAAATATACCACCTGCATATGCTTTATTCTTCAATGTATTTTTATTTATTATTATATTAGTATATCTACAACCTTTTCCAAAGAATGAAATTGGTTCTGAGTTTTTATGACCATCAAATGAATTGTTTTCTATAAGAATATGATCAGCATTACCTGATCCCATGAATTCAATACCACAGTCAGTTTGTCTGAATACAGAATTAATTACTTTAGTGTTACTAATATCTTTAATCATTCTTATTCCTGTATAAATATTATCTATAAAATAACAATGATCTATAGTTACGTTATTAGCACCCCAAATATCTAAAAGATGAATTCCCTCTTTATCATCATGTCCTTGATCTCTTGTGTTAACTTCACTATTACCACTTACTGCTATGTTTTTAATAGTAAGATTATTAGCATTACTAACACTTAAGATATCACTACCTCTTTTTGTTCCAGCAGCAGCTTTAAGTAGTGATGATTCACCATCACCCATAAGAACTCCTTTAGGGCTATTAGCAGGTATTGATATTCTACTTGATATTATATATGTTCCACTAGGAATATACACATTAACATCATTAAGATTCTTAATAGCATTTGTAATAGCTGTTGTATCATCATTTGAATTATTACCTTTAGCCCCAAATTGTTTAACATTATAAGTATTATCTATTGGTATTAAAGAAGCTACTAAATCATTATTAAGTAATATATATTTACCATTATCAATAACTTGATTAGATTTAGCTTCAACTCTATAGTATCCTTCACCACCATCATTAGCACTATAATAACCATTAGTATGTATTGTTTTACCAACACTTAAATTAGATTCTTTTAACTCATCTATATTATTAACTATCTTATCTACATTCATTCTTAATTTAGTTGTAGGTTCCGTTTTTGGTACTGTTGGTTTTGTAGTAATTACTTTAGTTATAACTTCACCAGTTTCAGGATTTGTAGTAGTTGTAAGTACTTCACCTGTATCTGAATCTATAACTACAGTTATTTCTTCACCAGTTTCTTCATCTATAATTGTAGCAATTGTATTTCCTGATTCATTAGTAATAGTCGTTCCATTTATATTAATTGAAGTTGTTTCACCATCAGTCTTAGGATTTAATTCTTTATTTCTACTTTTATAAATATTACATAATACAAAAGTAAATATAAATAAAGAAGTTAAAAATATAATGGTAGATAATATCCATTGTACATTTTTATTATTTAAAAGCCCTTTGATGTTTTTCATGTTATCACCATACCCTTACTATAAGTTTACTATAGATAATTATTTATATCACTAAATATGTAAAGTATAAGCTTATCTTTCGATAAGTACTTCTATTTATTCATAAGATTTAGCGAATCATCAATTGATTCAAAAAGAACTATATCTGCTTTATATATTCCAACATCTTTTATTGTATAATCAAATGATTTATCTATTTTTCCTAAATACTTTTTATAAAAATTAATTGTTTTATTACCTGCTAAGCATTCAAGTTTAACTTTTTTATAACCAAAGCTTTTAAGTGTTTCAAAACCTATTTTGAAAAGGTTTTTACCTATTCCAAAACCTTGATAATCTTTTAAAACATAAATAGCTCCGATTTCGCCGTAGTCTTTGTATGCTTCATCACTTTGTCTTTCTGCAGTCATAATTCCAACTACTTTACCATCATGTATAGCAACAAAATATTTGCCATTTATTATATCTAAATATTTTCTAGTTCTTTCTGCCCTTTCTACGTATTTATCAACTCTATTCTTTAAATAATTAATATCTATTATTTCAGAATAAGATTCTAACCAACTTTGAGCAGATACATAACTTATCCCAATAGCATCTTCATGTGTTGCTTCTTTATATATTATATTCATAGTGTACTCCTAACGTCCTTTTGCTTTTCTTACTAAACTTAATACTAAAGCACTTTTTTCAAACTTTTCTTCGTTTTCAAAGTCAGGATACACTAACTCATGTTTAGCTGCAAACATTAATTGATTATAATCTAAAGTATTGATTAAATCTAAATTCATCATTTTGAAAAAGTCTTCATTGTAATCCCATTCAGTTAAATATTCTAAATTCAATAGTTCTTTTGATAATAAAGGTTGAAGATTAGAGAGTTCTCCATCAAGTAAGATGTTATCATCTGTTACATATTGATTATGACGTCTATAATGACCTCCGGTTAAAAGATAAGTATAGTCTGTATTATCTAGTTTAGTGTGAAACGCTTTATCTACTCCCGGATTTCCAAAGATATAAAAAGGTCTTACATCATCATATTTACCTTTAAGATAATTTTCTATTACTTCTTTATTATTAGTTAATTCTATATAACTATATTTTTCTTTTTCTTCATCGAAGTGATCAATAGCATTGAATTTTATATGAGTACCATTTAAATATTCTTCGATTTGTTCATCGTTAGTATGTATAATAGCAGTTCTTATATTTTCCATTCTATCTTCTTTAAATTTTCTTAATGCATCTTGATCAAATGAAGTTTTATATACTTTAATTTTATTATTTACTTTATCATATAAAAACATAATAATTATCCTTTCTTTAAGTTCCTTTTCTTTATTCCAATTAATTTATTATTACTCTCGTTACTTAAAACTTTTTTTCTTCTTCAGTTGCTCCTAACCAACCTACTGTAACCCATAATTCTAATGTCATAAACAACCCTCCATCTTTATTTAGTATAACATAAAAGACGGAATTATTTTCCGTCTTTTTTATATAATTTATTAATATCATTATTTAATCAATTTAATATACACATATTACCATCCATTAAATAAATATTATATATTAAATGAATTAATAATAAAAGAAAAAAGAAGAGTTACTTACTCTTCTATTACTCTGTCTAAAGATTTAAAGCTATTTACTATTTTTGTAACTTCATCCATAGATAAAACATTTTCAAAATCAACTATTCTTATAACATAAGTATTATTAAAAGTCTTTTCTTGATTAACTACTTTATTAATTTGCTTTTGTTCATATTCACCATGTATTTCTATTATTTTCCTATCAGGATTTTTATAATTATATACGTTATATATACTGTTGTTAATGGTACCGTTTACTATATGTGATTCTATTGAAGCAGCACCACTGTCAGGATATATAGCAAAATTATCAGTTAGTAATCTAAATAATCTTATATCGTATAATTTAGAGAATATATTTATATTTTTTATTTCAAGATATTGTTTTTCTAATCTATAATAATTAGCATTTTTATCTTTATAATTAAAATCTTCATCTGGTAATACAAGTTGTTCAAACTCTTCATCATTAGTACATACTTTTATATAAGCATCATTATCACGTTTATCTCTATAGTTCTTAATAAATAATCTACATCCATTTTCAACAATATCAGATTTAGTTATATCATTTTCTACTTTAAAATCATTTGGAATATAAACCATAAAGTCGTCTAGAATGTTTTGATTAGCTAAATTATTTTGATTAAAATCATCATAATATACTTTTCTAAAACTTAAATCATCTTTTCTTATTTCAATATTGTCTATTGAATAATATCTATAAAAATTAACTACTTTAAAAACAATTGGAACTATAATAGCTAATACTATAATAATTATCATAATTATTTTTAATAACTTTTTATTATTATTCTTAACTTTATAATTAATACTTTTAATTACATTCTCTTCAAGTTTCTTTTGATAAGTTTTTTCATCTAATGCTTCACCTGATAAGAACTCATTAATAGTGATATCCAATTCATTACATAAATCATTAATTAAAGCGTAGTCAGGTAGACATACACCATTTTCCCATTTACTTATAGTTCGGTTGCTTACTCTAAGGCGAGTTGCCAATTCTTCTTGAGTAAGATCTTTTTCTTTTCTTTTTTCTTTAATAAATTTTCCTATTTTTTCTTGATTCATTTTACCTCTTCCTTCTTATTGCTAGCATAAATAAAATTTATCAAATTTATATTATTTTTAACACGAACTAAAAAGAGAATTTAACAAAATTGTAAATTCTCTTTTTTAGAGATTTATCTTCTTTTAGATTGCAATAAATCATACATTAAAATTGAACTATCAACAAATAATTCATGTGAAGGATCATGTTCTTGAGCTTCAATCATTCTTTGTTTTATTTCATCATATGGAGGAACATATACGCCTTGATATTCAGCAATCTCTCTTATTTTGCTTTCTAAGTTAGGATGTGCAAATATCCATTTTGCATAATGAAAAGCATCATAAGTTTTGTGTTCGTTATATACATAATTTTTTAGTTTATCTACCAAATCAGAATCATCTTCTGGAATATAATTTGGTCTATCTGGATAATAGTAAATATTTATATAACCATATTCCTCAAGTTCATTTAACTTTTCATAAAGATTAGGTATGTATTCCTCATAGGCTACATCTACGCTTTCTTTAGATACGACTTCATTAAACCCAGTATGAATGTCTTTGAAAGACTCGCTAGGCAATGTGTAGATTGATGCATCATTTGCATACATTTTATCTAATGCATTAGGAATTCTTTCTACTAAATCATAGTGCCCGTTTCCATCTCCACTTAATGTATATGTAATGTCACTACCACAACATTTAGACATAAGTATAGCAACAATTTTATTTGGAGTTGCATATAAGTAATTACCGTGTGTTGATTCATGTGGTTTAAGTGTTTTTAAATTATGTATTTTACTTCCATGATAAACATATTCCATATTCTCACCTCTTGATTATTATAACATGAAATAAAAAGAACTAATAAAAATTAGTTCTAAATATTTGTTTTAAACTTATCTTTATTTTTTAATTCATGAATAACTAAGCTACTCATTAGAATAATTATTAAAGCTATTAAGATACAATTTTGAACTCCAGTTTTTGGATTCATAACTGGTTCTTTATTATTTATATCATCTTCAGTACTATTATTGATTTCTTCAGCTGCATATTCTGGTTTTAAGCTTAACAATTTTGGAATGTCATATTCCCATTGATTTGCTCTTCTGTTTGCTACAGTTGGTGTTATTCCATTTATATAAGCACCAAATCCATTATCTGATGGATATTCACTCATTCTATGCCAAATCCAATTTAAATGATATTTAGTAGCTAAATCATAGAAGTCATCTGTATATGTTCTATCGTTTGAATAATTATTTACATAATAAGCAATTAAACAGAACTCACCATAGTATAAAGGACTTCCATAACGAGCTGATACTTCATCTAAGTATTTGAAGTAATCTTCAAGTTTATCTCTACCTTGTACTAAAGCATAACCATTAGCATTAGGTTTTACCCTTACTGTATTAAGTTCATATGTTATTCTACTTTCAGAATTGTATCCTGTAAGATCAACATTAAATTCAATTCTTACTTTTTTACCTTTAGTAATACCTATTTTTAAATTACTAAGTGGATCCCAGAATAATTGAGAAGTTTTAGAATTACTTAATGTATAAGTATTAAATAAATCAGATATTTTAAAATATTCAAGTTTTTCTGCCGGATCAGTTGCACTTGCTTCAAATGCTAAGTGTTCAGTATTGTCTTCATCAATTTGATAAATTTTTAATGTATTAATTTTAACAGTACCATCATCATTGAATTTAACGAAGTCAGTAACAAACCATGCGAATCTACAGTCGTTTGTAGGATCAACACATTCTACTGTTTGACTTAAATTCATGTTATCAGTAAATGAAGTATAGTTACTAATTCCTGGGGAATTATATCCTCTGTAATTACCCTTTTCAACTTCAATGCCTTTGGCAGCAGTCATATTAATAACTCTATATTCTTGACTATAAATTAAATTATTATATTCATGTCTTGAGTCGAATAAGAAGTTTCCACCTGTTACATTTGGATAAATCGAAATCTCAGGATCTACATATGGGTAGAATGATGTATCACTATATTTTCTATAATTGTGAACTGGTTGGAAAGAAATTATAGTATCAGGGTCTATTGCTCTGATTTTATTTACAGTTGTTTGTAATAAATTACTATAGTAATCTAACGCTTCTGTTTGCTCATTTCTATAACAAACTTGTGGCTCATTTAATAATTCATATCCAAGAAGAGAACCATAATCTTTAACTGTTTCTGCTAATTTTTCCCAAACTGCAAAGAATTCGCTTGTCCATGGATGTCCACCATCCGCATTAACAAAACAAAATTCATTTCCAGCTGAATTAGTAAATTGATTTGGTAAACTATCTTTTACAGCATGCATATCAAGTATTATATAAATGCCAGCATCTTCAGCGTTTTGCATTAACGTTCTTAAAGCTTCTAGATTACTCTCTTTAAATGCATGAGTTGAGTAATTATAAAATAATTCTGAAGTAACTTGGAATCTAATACTATTAAATCCTGCTTCTTTTAGAAGAGTGAATGTTTCTAAACTCATTCTTTCAGGTTTAATGTATTCTGAACCAAATACTTGAGCAATGGCAATACCATTCATTACGAATTCATTACCATCTGAATCTAATATCTTTCTATTTTCTACGTGTAGTTTTTCATGTCCTACATCAATATACTTATAATCATAAGCTTTAACAGGATTAATAAATGATAAAGCACAAATAATTATAAGAAAAAAACACATGTAGTTTCTTTTCATTTAAATCATCCCTATTCTTTTTATATTATATCATAAGATGATTTAAAATAAACTTTCATGTGTAAATAATTGTATTAAAATTAACCAATTAAATGATTGGCATAGAAGTAATTTATTATATCTTGTTGAGATGGTTTAACACATGTAAAATTAGGGTTTTCACCACTCGTTGTTGGAGCTTCTGGATTTCCAATTGATTTGTATAATAATTCAAATGTTTTACCATCAAACATATTCCAATCATTTCTATAACAATTTCCATTAGTTAATCCTTGTGCTGTAGCAGCACCCTTCTTTGTTGCAAAATATTTAAATATTGAAAATTCAGGTGTCATACTAACAATATCTGATACTGTAATATCTCTATTTTGAGGAGTTACATGGTCATAATCAAATCCTTTATTAATAAAAAAATCGTCTGAATATAGAGTCATAAAATAGCTATAATTATCAACCTCGCCGCTTACTGAAGGATCAGTTGACCAATTGAAGTATCCTATAGAACCTTTAATATTATTTTGACCAATATTCAAGTCTTCATTTATGTCATAATATATCATTATATAGCCATCATAATCAGCAAATCGTTCACCTTGTTTATCTAAATCTTCGATATATTTCTTTTCAGCTGCTTGAATAGCTAAATTTGCTACTTCTATAATAGTATTCTTTTTAGAAGTATTAATTATATTAAGTACATTAGGTATAGCTATTACAAGTAATATTCCTAAGATTACTATTACTGCAAGTAACTCTACTAATGTAAATCCTTTGTTCTTTTTCATATCTTCTCACCTACTATAAGTATATCATAGATAGAAATAAAAAAAGATTATAATAATAAATTATAATCTAAGTATACATTTTTTTGATAAGATTATTCTTTATCTATGTATCTCATGTAACTCTTCTTTAGTATGCAAATTAATTTCATATATTTCTTTTAATAATTTATTTTTACAATCTTCATATTCACTTATATTAATATGTGTATTTTCATCTAATTCATGTGGATATGAATAAATGTTAATATTGTTAAAGTTATACTCTATTCTTCTTACATTTCTTAAAAGTTTATCAGATAAATTTCTTTGAATTTCTTCATGCTGATCTTTTAAAGTTAAAATCATGTTATCTAGATTATCTTCAGTGTATCCTTTATTCTTTAATATGTTTCTTTTAACTTCAAAACTAATCTCTTTAGCATTAAATCTAACTGGCAAGAAGGTTGGTACAATTACTTCTTTTACATTTATGTTTTCTAAATTTGAAAACAATATTGAAAGAGCTACCAATGCTCCTGGATTAATTCCTGTTAGATTTTCTGGATATTCTATATTATCGATATTATCTTCTTTTTCAAAAGAATCATTTACCTTGAATAATTTTCTTTTTATTTTCTTTTCGAATGATGAAGGTTCTTTTTTATTGTTCATTTGTTGTACTGCATAAATATATGCTTTATTATCACTAATACCAAATCTTACAACAGGTAGATCATATCTTGATTCGCCATTTATACATACCGAATGAAGTGCATATGGTGTTTCTTCATAGATTGGTTCTTTTTCAATACTTGATTCAATATTACATTCTAAGATTTCACTATATTTACTATTATTGATTTCTAACTTGTTGTCTAAAAAATCTATATATCTTTTTATATATTTATTTGGATTCTTAAAATCTTCAGAAGTTGCATTATTCCATAAAAGAGTAAGTACAGCTTTATCATAATTTATATCTTCATCTAAAGTACCATTATAAAAGACAGATGCTTTATTGTAATACTCTATTAATAGATTGTTGAACTCTTCAAGATTATTTATTTCTAAACAAGGAATAAACAAATCATTATTATTTTTCATATTATCTGATGCTTTATATAAATATTTACCATTTACTTTAGTTTCAAATAATACGTTATACATCATAACTGCATCTACACGACCTATGGATGCTTCTTTTAAAATTTCATCAAAGAATAAATCTATTATCATTTATATCACCTATTCATTAGTTATTATAACATAAAAAAGATGTAAGTTTTTACTTACATCTATTAGTTAACATCTTCTACTTAATGTTTTTTGATCAACTTCTTTTTTTACTATATTTAAATAACATAATAGATTTATTAAATCTTCATAAGTGTAGAATGTACCTCTTTTATCACCTTCGATTTTATCAGCAAGATGGAAGATAACACTCTTTTTATCAAAAGTTAATTGAATATTTAAAACAAAGTCTTCAGTTCTTAAGAATAAACCTTTTATACCACCATCAATAAAACTAAATTCAGAATATTTAATTTTCTTATATAATTCATTTTCTTCCATTTCTTCAGGTGTATAGTTTTCCCTTGGTTTTAATTTATATTGAACATCTTCAATGTGATGAGGAAGAATTCCTCCATGTCCTAACCCATCTTCATCAAAACTAGTTTCAATTAAATGATTATTTAAAGTATTTAAGTCTTGAAACTCATGATCATCAAATATAACATAATCTGTTACTTCAGGGTGTTCAATTAAATATGCTTGAATATCGTATTCTTTCCACATCTTTTGACCAAATGGAAAGTTTGGATTTGGTACACATGGTGTTGTACCTATGTAAGGAATGTCATATTTTTTAAAGACTTCTATCACTCTATCTATTACTGTTTCTTCTCCAAGGACTTCATAATATTCAAGTCCATATTTCCATGAGGATGATATTACGACCTTTAAATCATATTTATCTACGATTTTCTTCAAAGTAACAAATTTATCTTCTAACATAAATAATTGATTATTATTTTCATGACGATGTTTATATTCATAATTAATTAAATAATCATCAGTCATTACTCCGTCCATATCTAAAAATACTACTTTCATAAACTCACCTACTTTCATTTATATTATAAGATTTATATTAAAAATATACAAATCAATTTCTTTAGGGACTGCCTATTATATTACTATTTTATTAAAAGTCAATGAAAAAGATATCCTAAGATATCTTTATTCAATATTAGTTAATATATAATCAAAATCTTCAGTATTAAAACGAGTACCACAATAAGGACATACTCCATAAGCATTAACATTTGCTGGGCTACCACATGCTGGACAATGCATACTCACCTTTATATCTTTAGCGTCTACTCTTTTTTCTAAAGTTAGAGTTAAAGTATGTTCTTCACGAGTATCATCATTACCACTTTTAAATTTTAAAGTAGTTTTATCTACTAAGTAATTCATATATCTACATATAAGCATTACTTTAACTATAATTTTATCTTCAGTTTTAGTAATATTTGTAATACTTGATGTTTTAACATTTAATTCATCATACATTTGTCTAACATTTTTACTATTATTCTCATCTAAGATTTCTTTATACTTTTCAAATAATTCAGGAGTCATTTTATGTTTAACTCTATTTAAATCATCAAACATTATTCCTGTATATAAAAGTATAAATATATTATCTACTTTAGATAAGAACATACTATTATTGATCGTTGAATCATAATTATTAATATTCATAAAACCCACCTTACCTTTGTTTTATTATTTTCTTTTTTATGATAATAAATCTATTTGTTGAATCAATTAAGTTAGCTCCACATGATGCACATGTTTTACTTGCTGAATCAATTACTTCAGCACCACAGTTAGGACAATTTTTAACTACTTTGTTAACACCCTTTTCTACATATAATTCATAAGAACATGAGTGTGTAATTTCATCACCTTGAGTGATTTTACCTTTTTCATTAACTATGTAATCAACTTGTTCTACATTAAGAATAACAATCATTGAAAGTATATTATTATGGACTTCAATATTGTTTATCTTGCCACTTATAAGTTCTATATCTTTCATTATATTTTGTTCTTTTTTAAGTTTAAGTGTCTCTAATTGATATTTATAACTATTATATAATTCATCAGATACTAGTTTACGCATTTCCTCATAATCAAAGTTACTCCATGCATATTGAAGTGATTCATAAGTCTTATAAACTTCATTAATAATATTATCTTTTGTTAGTGTTGGATCTAACTTTAATATTTCATCAAAATCTATTGGAACTGAAGTGCTTCTAAACTCATTATTAATATTATAATCTACTTCTTTAGTATTAAATATAATTGATTCATCATCTAAGTTTAAATCTAGTCCTAAAGAATATACTATAAACATAGGTTTAAGAGTTCCTTCTGTAATCTTAGATTCACCATCTACATAGTAGTTCTTTTCAATAGATGTAAGTGATACATCAAAGATAGCTATATTGTCTATTAAATTAACTCTTTTAATTTTTACATTTTCTACCGTTACATCATCAATTACTTGATAGTTATTATTCTTATTGAATTCATTTATTCTACCTTCAAGGAAAATATAGAAATTATCAGATGTAATACTTCTTAAAGTAGTTAAATCTCTTTTAGTATATGCCTTTTGTAATTTTTTATACGCATCTCCAATTAAAGAAACAATGTATTCTTTAGTATATTTAGAATCTTTTTCTTTAATAGCATTAAGAATATTATTAATTACTTCAGCATCTATATGATTATCTATATATTTTGTATCACTAGCAGCAGTATATATTTTAATACCATTGTTAGGTTTACCCATCAATATTGTAAGCATTATCATTCCACCTACGAATAGCATAAATACTAAAAGCATTCCTAATTCAAATTCAGGAGAAGTATTAGAAGTGCTAGTTCCACCACCATATGAATATGAATAGTCATGGGATGAGTAATCAGAACCCCAAGATGAATATCCACCATAGTCACTGCTTGAATAACTACCACCATAACTATAGTCAAATCCTGAATCAGCTAGACTAATCTTAGGAATAACTATAACCATAGCAATTAAAAATACTATTAATACTTTAGATATATTTTTTATTTTCATAGCTATCCCTTTCTATTGTCTAATTATTTCTTTCTTAACAATTATAAAATCTTTACTTACATCCACAATGTCTGCACCACAGGATATACATTTTTGACTTGCTGAATCATTAAGTGGAGCACCACAGTTTGGACATTTATCTAACTTTTTATCATCAATACCTTTTTCTAAATATAATCTATAAGAAACCATATTTTCTTCTTTGTTTCCTCTGACCACTTTATTCTTATCAGTATTAATAATGTAATCTCTTTGAGTAACAATAAGTTCTAAACTTATATATAATTTCTTGTTATTTATAGAATAATCACGGATAGTACCACCAATGTATTTAATGTCTTCCATTACATTTCTTTGATTTTTAATTTTTAATGTATCTAATTGTAATTTATAGTTATTATATAATTCATCAGATACAAGCTTACGCATTTCTTCATAATCAAAGTTACTCCATGCATATTGAAGATTCTCATAAACCTCAAATGCTTTATTAATAATATTTTCTTTAGTTAAGTTTTCATCTATTGATAAAAGATCTTCAATAAAGATTTCATGATTATTAGTATTTTTATAATCTACAAGTTTAGTATTAAACTTAACTTCTTCAGTATCTATATTAACATCTAATCCTAAGAAATATGAGTAAAGTTTATAATTTGAATCACCAGAAATAATATATTTCTTGTCATCAATATAATAACTAGTTTCTTTAGCAGTTAAAGAAACATCCATATTAATATTTCTATCAATTAAATTAATTGAATTTATATAAACACTTTTAACTTCATCGACACTAATAATATGGTATTCTTTTTTAGTGTCAAAAGAATGAAATCTTAATTTATAAAATTCATATAAATTGTCAGAGGTGATCTTTCTAATTTCATCTAAATTATGATTTGAATAACACTTTTGTAATTTGATATATGCTTCCTTTATTAAACTAATAAGTTTTCTTCTATCAAGAGAGCTATTTAACTCAGCGATTTTTTCAAATGTTCCTTCGATTTTTTCCCTTTTTATTCTTTCTTGAGCAAGTACTCTACTTTGTTCTCTTCTTTCTGATTCAATACGTTTTTTATTTTTCATCAAATATTTGATTTCATCCATTTTTCTTTCCATAGCATTAAGAACAGGCATCATTAGCACAGTAAGAACTATTACTAATATCATTACAAAAGTCATAGTTGCATCAAAGTGAGGATCATAATAAGTGGAACCTGAGCTTGACCCAGATGAGCTATATGATGAACCACCTGAATAACTACTAGAACCTCCAGAAGAACCGCCGCTATAACTATAATCAAAACCAGAATCAGCTAAACTGACTCTGGTAATTACTACAGTTAATACTAGTACAAAAATAATTAAAGTTTTTGAAATTATTTTTAGTCTATTCATATTAATCCCTACATGTTATTTTTAAATTTATCTATTCGTTTAATTAAATAAATGACTCCGGCTATTAAAGTTATTAATAAAAGACATATAAGTAAATTACTTGTTATTCCTGTCTTTGGATTCATTATTTTGTTTGCCACTTTTTCTTCAGCATTTGTTGGATCATCAACTTGTGTATCTTCAGTTGATGCTGCATATTCACCTGGTTGTGTTAACATTGTTGGAATTACATATTCCCACATAGAAGATCTTCTGTTTGCTACAGTTGGTGTAATACCATTTACATATGCACCATAACCATTATCTACAGGATATTCACTCATTCTATGCCACATCCAGCTAACATGATATTGAGAAGACACTCTTAAGAATTCGTCAGTATAGTTTTTATAACCACTATAATCATTAAACATTTGTGACATCATACAATATTCACCAATAAATATTGGACTACCATATCTTTTAGCTATCGAATCAAGGTTTTGAATAGTTTTTTCAAACTTATTATTACCTGTCATAATAGTGTTTCCAACTTCATTAGCTTGAGTTACTTCTCTTACGTTATATCTTAAGTAATATCTACTATTACTTTCAAATTCAGATACATGTACATCCATTTCAACTTGAATAGTTTCACCAGCATACATACCTAAAACTAAACTTTGAAATTCAGAACCAACTATATCTTTTCCATGAGACATTGTTATTTCATCGAACATACTCTTAATATTGTACATTTTAAGTTTTTCTGGATCATCATTTTTATTTGCTTCTAGAGCAAGTACTTTTTCGCCATTTACCATTTTGTAAATTCTTAATTCATTTACCTGTAATGTACCACTATTAAAGTTTTGTATTTGAACTGCTAACCATGGAATTGTGCAATCTTTTGTACATGAAATTTCAGTAGAAATTGTAAAATCATTTGATGTAACATTAACATAATCATCTGCATGATAATGTTGATTTGTTTTAGCACCAGTTGCAATACCTACATAAACAATATCTTGGAAAGATTCTTTTTGAGGGCGCGGATATATATGTTTAACATCTAATAAAAAGTTTGAACCTGTTACATCAGGATAAGGATCAATATTCATTGTTTGATAATTATAATTTTCATCTGATTTTCTAATACTATTGATTGGTTGAAATGAAATGATAGTTTCTGAATCTATAGCTCTAATTCTTTCAATTGCAGTTTGAAGTAATCCATTATAATAATTTCTTACTCCTGTTTGAGTTTCAGAACCCTTAATACAAGCAGTTGGTTCATTAACTAACTCATAAGCAAGTACAGATTTATAATCTTTAGATACTGTTGCTAATTTTTCCCAAAGAAGGAAGAAATCTTCTTCATATGGACTACCATCAGTACTTACTAAACAGAATTGGTTTTCACCTTCAATTTTAACACTGTGAACATTACCATCTTTTAAACTATGTAAATCTACGATTATATACATACCTACTTCTTCAGCACGTCTTAAATAATCAGTGAATACATCTATATTTGATTGAATAAATTCTTTAGTTTCAAAATTATAGAATAAATCTCCTCTTAATTGGAATCTAATTGTATTAAATCCAGTTTCTTTAAGAAGTGTTAAAGTTTCAGTTGAAATTCTTTCTTCATTAAATGTCCCAGCTTGGAATACATTAACTACTGCCATTCCTTTCATAACAAACTCGTTGGAATCACTGTCTACCATTTTTCTATTAACAACTTTAATTTTTTCTTTACCAACATTTATGTATTGGTATTCTTGAGCATTTACACAAAAAGGCATTAATGTAAAAACTAATAAAGTAAAAATTAATCTTTTCATATATACTCTCCCTATTCTTTTAAAATTATATCATAAATAAAAGAATTATTCTTGTTACTTAAATAAAAAAAGAAAATAATTTTTAATTATTCTCCTTCTCATATTTATCAATCAATTCTAAATAATATTCATAAGTATTTTTTGAAATTTCATCCCAAGTTTTACCTAACATTTTATGGGCATTTTTACTAACTTCTTTATGTTTTTTTTCATGCTCAAGCACTTCTTTGATTTTATCTTTAAAAATTACATTATCAAGTTCACATGTGTAACCGCTTACATTATTGTCTACAGTATCTGCGGTAACAGAGTCTTCAATAAATAATCCTGGAGTTTCATTAACTGCTGCTTCTATTTGTACTAAGCTTGATGCATCAAATAATGATGGAAACAAAAATAAATCTGCCATTTTATAATAAGCTGATAATTCTTTTCTATCTTTTATTTCACCAGTTAGAATTACTCTATCTTCTAGATTATACTCTTTAACTTTACTTTCTAACTTTTTAAAGTCAGAGCCTGTACCTACATAAAACATTTTAAAGTTATAATTGTCTTCTTTAAGTAGTTTAATAGAATCAAGGATAAAGAATATATTTTTTACTGAAGTTATTCTTCCAACGAATAAAAGAATCTTTTCATTAGTTAAATTATATTTTTTCTTTAAAGAATTAACTAAAGAAAGATCATCAAGTGGTTTAAGATCAGTTCCGTTATAAATAATTCTTGGAGTTTTTTTATAACCATAATCTTTAAATACTTTAATCATCTTAGAGTTAATAGCAATTCCTGCATAACACTTATTAAATGTCTTTATTATTTTCTTAATAATAAGTTTATTAATAGTTTCATTCTTTGTTACTTTTCTAATTTCAAAATCAAATCTAGTATGCATAGTACATACTGATGGTATATTTAAGTCTTTAGCTAAATCAGTTCCTAATTTACCTATAGTAAATGGAGAATGAATATGAATAATATCAAACTTTTCATCAAGAAGTTTTTTATATTCTTTTGAATGTTTAAGTGATGGTATACCTAACCTATAGTCAGAAAAAGGTACATCAATACTTTTAATTCTAATTATTTTATATGGTTTATTTTTATCTTCATCGATAGTATTAGTATAAGGAACTACTAAAACTACATCATTAGTTTTAGATAATTCTTTACATAAGTTATCTATTACTAGTACTACTCCATCAATTGCAGGATAATAACTATCCATAAATATTCCTATTTTAAGTCTTTTCTTCATATAATCACCTTACATCTTAAAATACTTAATTATAAACTTTGTAACATCATCACTAGATTCAACACTAATAGTACCATTATTCTTTTCGATAATAGTCTTAGCTAAAGGTAAACCTATTCCTATTGAATCTTTATTAGAGTTTTTGCTCTTATAGAATCTTTCAAAGATATGTTTTATATCTTTAGGATCAATTGTTTCTCCATAATTAATAACAGTTATACTTGAATAAACATTATTTTCATCAAAGATGATATCTACTTTTGAGTCTTCTTTAGAATGCTCAATTGCATTCTTAACAATGTTAGTTATTGCTTCTTTTTGCCATAAAGGATCTATATTAATATCCTCTTTAAATAAACCCTCTACTTTGATAGATACATTCTTTAAGTCACTAATTAACTCTACATTTTTAATAGATGAGTTAACTAATTCTTTAAGACTTGTATTCTTATTATTAAATTCAATAGTATTAGATTCAAACTTAGATAGTTTTAGTATGTTTTGAACTAAGAAATTAATATTCATAGTTTCTTTTTTAATATCACCAATAAATTCTTGTTTTGTTTCTTCATCCATCTCTCTATTATCTATGATATTATCTAGCATAATTAATATACTAGTAAGTGGAGTCTTAAGTTGATGTGAAATATCTTCAAGTGAATTTTTAAGTTCTCTCCTTGCATGATCACTATTCTCTGACTCTTCTTTTAAATATATCATTGTCTTATAAATTTCATTCTTTAGAATAGACAATTCATCTTCAGTTAAATCATCAATCTTTAAATCATAATTCTTTTTATTTATTTCTTTAATTATATTTATTACTCCATTTATTTCTTTTTCTTTTCTATAGTTATAAATAGTAAATATAATAAATAATAAACATAATGGAGATATAAATAGTAATACAGTAACAATTATATTAGTATTAAACTTTTTATTATTAATATTTATGTATGAATTAGTTCTTGAAGTATATTTTTTAAGTACGCTATCATTATTATCTTTTAAAAGATTACTAACTAAATCTTCTTCATTTACTTCAGGATATAATTCTTTTACATTAGAAATTACATCATCAATTTTTTCATTATAATAATAACTATATGTTTTATATGAATATATATTAAAAATAATAAATGATATTAGGCAAATAATACTTACAATAACACTTATTATTAAATACTTTTTATAGAAAATATTATTCTTCATTTAATCTATAACCTATTCCTTTGACTGTTTTAATTGATGTTTCTCCAAGTTTTTCTCTGATTCTTTTTAAATAAACAGTAACTGTATGATCATCAATATAATTACCCGTCCATTCAAATACTTTGTCGAGAATGTTATCCCTGGAAACAACTGAGCCTTTATTTAAAAATAGTAAGTTAACTATTTTCAATTCTAATGGAGATAGTTCGACTTCTTTATCATCTTTAAGAAGTTTCATTGATTCAATATCATATTTTAAATTATTTATAGTTATTATTGTTTTCTTTTTATTTCTGAGTAGTATTTTATTTATTCTTGCAAGTAGTTCTTTAGTACTAAATGGTTTAGTAATATAATCTTCAGCACCAAGATCTAAACCCTTAACAACATTGTTTTCATCATCTAAGGCAGTTAAGAATATAACAGGTATATCTTTATCCTTTAATGAATTATTAAAGAAATCAAAACCATTACCATCAGGAAGTGTTACATCTAGAACTATTAAATCAATATTTGAGTTATTTAATAAATAATTCTTAGCATCTAAGATACTAGATTTATAACTTAAATTATAATTAGTATTTTTAAATGCATATATAAGTCCTTTGATAATCATTTCATTATCTTCGATAAGTAAAATATTCATACTACCACCTTTTAAATTATATCATATATTTTAATAAGCAAATAAAAAGACAACACTAAGTGTTGTCAATTTATAAAGATTTAGTTTTACCTTTATAGTAATTATATAATTTAGATACATCACTTAAATTAACTGAACTAGAATTATTAACTTTTGCAGCTTTTAAGTAATTACCAGTTAAAGTAGTTTTACCTTTATAGTAGTTATATATCTTAGATACATCACTTAAGTTAATATAACCATCTCCAGTTACATCTCCGATAAGTACAAGTTTATATTCTGCGTTTCCAACTTTAACTGTAGTATCAGTACCAATAGCTATATTAGTGGTAATTTCAGTTCCGTTTTTAATAACTTTTATTTGATCTGTTGCTGTAATATTATTAACAAAATCATTTCTTAAAAGCGTTTTAACAACTGGACTTACTTTAATAGTAGTAGTATCAATTGTATACTTGTTTGATGTTACTGGTGATACCTCACTATTAATACTATTCTTAAGATGATCTACGATCATACTAGCTATTTTAACAAATCCATAATCACCAGGGTGACCCGCAATTCCATCGTTTGTTACATATAAAGTTGATCTATTAACGTCATAGTATTTAGCTCCCATGAATGAATTTTCTCTAGCACTACTTTTGTTATATTGAATTACTTCAATATTATTGTTATCTGCAACTTCTTGCATCTCACCAATTGTGTATACATTAACTTTAGTGTTATACATAACATAAATCTTTGCTTCCGGATATGCTTTAATAAATTCTTTTAAGAAGTAGTCAAAGTCAGATTTGAATGTTGCTCTTCGATCTTCAAAACTTCCAACATTTTCTCCAAGTTGAAGGAATACTGTTTTAGTTGGAAGATTAGGATCGATAAGTCCGTTAAACTCATCAATTATTTCTTGAGTTTTTTCTTTTCTTAACTCTGGAGTGACTGCAGATTCCCAACGGTTAACTGTAGTTCTTACAGGTTTAATATTTGGATTTAAACTCTTTAAGTATTGAGTAACATAATAATAGTAGTCATACTCTATGTCAGTTGCAGCCATACCTTGAGAACCAAATCCTTTAGTATAAGAGTTTCCTAAGACAATTACATTTTGAGCTTCGATTGCTTTAGAGTCTTTGTTAGTATTAAATCCAAGAAGTTTAACATCCATCTTAGCATCACTAACTGTATGATTAGTAATATCAATACTAACTCCATCCATTAGGAATTCTCTTTTATATTTATCTACGAATCTATATTTAGCACCTGTGATTACATTATCACTATTACTTAATGTTTTAACTTCATAAGAACCACTATCACCATAATGAAGTTCATCAAATAATACTATATAATTTTTACCATCACCTTGGATTAAAGGTCTATAGTTTTTTAGTGGTATATAATATAGATTAGCTCCATAAGTACTCTTCATATTTTCAATAATAGATTCAAATGAAGATGGACCAAATAATTGGAATCCAACTGGACTTACAGTAGTAATAACTGTTACATCTGTTGGTAATGTAAATGATTCATTTGGAATTACTAATTTATTAAAGTTAGGTAAATCTTTAAGAGCTCCAATTTCTGCGGTAGTAATATTAGCACCTAAGACAACTGACTCAAGATACTTACAGTTCTTTAAAACAATTTCACTAAGTTTTGTAACCTTAGATGGAAATACTATAACTCTAAGTCTTGGGTTACTCATGAATGCACCAGTATTAATATTCTCTACTGATTCAGGAATATTAATAGCATCTATATATGTATAAGAAAGTGCATATGAATCAATCGTAGTAACTAAATCACCTTCGAATGTAATGGATGTAAAGTAAGGAGATCCTCCTAACCAATTTGATGGATTAGAGAAATTGTAAGGAATCTTTGTTACTTTAGGACCTATATAAAGTTTAATTCCTGTAGACTTCTTACCTACCATATAAAGACTCATGTTATTTGTTTTTAAACTTTTTAAACTCTTAGCATTAAAATGGAATTCTTGTACATAGAATAAATTTGTAAATGCATAAGTACCTATATAAGTAACATTTTCATCTATAACTACTTTACTTATGTAACCCTTATATTGATTCCAAGGAGTTTCAGATGCAGCATTATAATCTGCCATATCTCCAGACCCTGAGATTGTAAGAGTTCTTTTACTCAAATTAATTGTATAAGTAGCATTTCCTGTTGTTCCTGTAACTGTATTAGTAGGATTACTACTTGAATCATCATAAATTACAAACTCATTATCTTTTAACATTCCTTCGTTATATTTAAGTTGTTTATTATAATCAAATAAAATCTTTTGAGTATCGTTTGAATAAATATATCCAAACAATCTACCGTTATAATTATAGAATTTATTATTTCTAATGATTGGTAATGATTCAGCATTACTTGCGGATATATGTAACATGACTGGACCAACATATGTAGTATCATCTGGTTTTAAATTAACATTTGTTGTATCAAATATATTATTCTCAATAATATATTCTCCATTATGTTCAACCACGTTCTTTGTTTCACTAGAAACATCCCAAGCTTTTATTAATGCTTCAGTATGTCTTGGTCTTGTTTCTGTATAACCATATCCTGAAGTTCTTAAGATATTATTTTTGATATACATTTGATTTATATATGTTTGATTAGTATATTTTGTTTCACTTGTTTCTCTAGTTTCATTCCAATACTCAATTGCATAAGCACAATTTTCAATAACATTACCATCGAATGTCGCTTTTTCAACCTTTGATGCATGACCAGCATCAGCCGTATATTGGAAAGTTAATCCTGCATCATATATTTCATAAACATAATTGTTTTTAAGTACAAATCCATCTTTAACTGGATAACCAGTACGACTCTTTACTTCTCCATAGATTTCTACTCCATTACCTAACCTTGTAGGTCTTCCATCATCATTATAGTATTGTTTCATACCTCCGATATAAGCAATTTCACAATTACTAATAGTTAGATTAGCAACAGTACCACCATTGATACCATGATGACCATAGAATTTAACTTCTAGATTATCTATCACAATATCAGTATAATTACCAAATGCTATACCACTATTACCTGGAGCTATTTCTATATCGTCAAATCTTTCACCAGGGTTACCTACAGAATATAAATATAAATTTTTACCTGTTTTTTCAGCATTTGAAGCATGACCAGAATGATAAAAATCTAAGTCATTAGTTAATAATTCGAAAATATTTTCATCTGTATCTTCGAATGTTTTATAAGGAATTTTCTTATCACCAAAACTATATTTAGTTTTTCCGTCAGTTGTAGTTCTTGAACAATTGTTATTACCTTTATTACAGAAGAACCAAATAGCTCCGATATCACTTGTAATAACTGCATCTTTGCCATTTTGTTGGTACTTCCAAATATTAGGAGAAACTTCTACCCAAAGACTTGCATTTGCAGAGTTTTGAGATGGACCATAAATCTTAGGTTTACCCTTTTTAATATCTCCGTATGATCCTAATGTTAAACCATAAACTTGTAGTGATAAACTACCTCTGAATGTATCTCCATCATTAAATAGGATTGCATCTCCATTTTTAAATGTTTTTGCATACATCATGTTCATTACTTTGCTTAATGATTTTATTGGTCTTTCTTTAGATAATCCATCATTTGCATCGCTACCACTTGCAGATACATAATAAATATTACCTGTGATTTTAGTAATATCTGTATTACCATTATTTTTTATTTCATTAATTCTTGTAACTGCTAATTCCTTTATTGCCTCAGGAGTAATACTATAAGTACTAGTCACTGAAACGATAAAAGTGGTGATAGTAAACACCAATAATGCGATAAATAATTTAAGTTTCTTTTCTCTCATAACTATCACCACCTCTTTTCTATATGTTGTTTATTTTACCTTTATAAAAATTATAAAGCTTTGAAACATCTCCAAGCACTACTGATGATGATTCAGTAATCCTTCCTGCTTCTAAATAATCTCCTGTTAAAGTTGTTTTCTTTTTATAGGAATTATAAAGTTTTGAAACATCACTTAGATTAATAATTCCATCACCAGTTACGTCTCCTCTTACTATAACTTTATACTCTATATCTTTAACCTTTACTTTAGAACCGGTACCAACATATGTATTAGTATCAAGTTTTACTCCACCAACATAAATATCATAATCATAATCTGATGTAATATTATTTTTAAGTTCATTTCTCATGTAATTCTTAGAAGTTGGTTTTGCAATGATTGTTTTATTTTGAATTTTATACTTAGTAGATTTAATTTCTATTGTTTTAGTATCTAAATTACTCTTTAAATAATCTATTGCCATATTAGCTAAGTTTAAGCTTCCATAATCATTTGGATGGCAGGCTACTCCTTCATTTGTAACATATGCAGCCTTATTAGATGCATTATAATATTTAGCACCAATAAATGTTTCATATCTTTTAGATGCACCTTTATATCCTCCATATAATGTAGCATCTACATTATATTTACTTGCTACATTTAAAAGTGGAGTCTTTATATTACTTGGTAACCAATGAGGATAAAGAATAATTATTTTTGCATTTGGATATGCTTTTTGGAATTCTGAAATCATATAATCAAATGATGATTCAACATTTACTTGTCTTTCAGGAAAGCTTGCATTAGCTAAGTTTTCACCAAGTTGAATAAAGAATAAATCTACATTATTTGGATCATCAATCTTTGCATTATATTGACTGATTAAATTTTGAACTTCAGCATTTCTATCTACTGGTATATAAGTTGTAGGTGTCGTAGAATAGTCTCCTTTTCTTACTTCTTCCCAATGATTAATTGCTAATCTATATGATTTAACATTTGGACTTAAACTCTTTAAATATTGATTCATGTAATGATAATAATCAGTATCAACATCGGTTGATCCCATAGAATGTGTTGCCCAACCAATTAAAAATGAGTTACCTAAATATAATACATTCTTAGCATCAAGTATCTTATTATCTTTATTATAAATATTTCCGGTTAATTCAACATCCATATAAATATTACTTAAAGTATTACTATTTAAATCAATGTTTGGTCCATCAAATAAATATTTGTGTTTAAACCTATCAATATATCTATATTTCGCTCCCGTTATATTAACTGATGCATTAGCAAGTGCTTTTACTTCATAAGTAGTAGATTCACCATAATGGAAATCATCATATAATGCATAGAATGTTTTACTATCTCCCCAAATCATTGGTCTATAGTAAGTATCTAGAGAAACATAATAAGCATTTACTCCGATTGACTTAAGTGAATTTACTACAGTTTCAATACTTTGAGGTCCAAAGAATTGAATACCAGTTGATTCAAATGGAACTTTATAAGTTGTTACATTATTTTCAGTTGTAGTTGTAATACCAAATACATTAGCTGATGGATCGAAATTAAAGTTAGGATTTGTAATTACAAGTCTTTCTAAATGTTTAAGATTACTTAACGAATTAGCATTTAATGTTGTTAAATTTTTACCTAAGATAACAACTTCTAGATTATAGCAACTACCAATTACATTTCCATTAAGTGTAGTAAGATTATCTGGTAGTTTTGCAACTTTTAAACCTCGGTTATAGAAGAATGCACCATATCCAATACTTGTAACACTTTCAGGTAATAATAAAAATTCAAATGATAAATATGCAAATGAATATTTACCTATCGTTGTTACTTTATTACCTTTGAATTCGTATTCAGTAATATTAGGTGTAAAATCTTTAGTGGACTTTTTAAGCTTCTCTTTTTCTTCTTGAGTTAGTGATACTGGAAATAATAAATAATCAGGAATCATAGTAACATTTGCTCCAATTATAATCTTAGTTCCAGCAGTAGATCTACCTACTCTAGAGAAAGCATAGTTTTTATTTGCAAGATTGCTTGCAGTCTTTGCATTATAATTTATAATTTTAACATACTCTAATCCTTCGAAAGCATAATTTCCTATCTTAGTTACATTCTCATCAATTGTAATAGTCTTAATATATTCTTTATATTGATGCCATGGTGCTACACTTGATTCAGTATAGTCTGCCATTGCACCACTACCAGATATTTTAAGTTCTAATGTTTTAAAGTTTAATGTCCATGTTGCACTTCCGGTAGTACCTGAGATTTTATCAGTTCTTCTTGAAGGTTCATCAAATATATAGAATTCATTACCTTCGAAATATCCTTCGGTATTTTTTACCATACTATTGTAAGGAATAAATGCTCTAACATTATCTGATGATCCAATTTGACCTAAATTTCTATTACTATAATTATAGAATTTATTATTTTTAAATACTGGCAATGACTCTATATTAGTTGTATCAATATGAAGCATCCAAATTCCAGTTAATACTCCATATTTATCTTTAAGTTGTCCTGTTGTATCAAATATATTATTTTCAATAATAAATTCGTTTTTGACTCTATTCCAAGATTCTGAACCACCATCCCAAGCTTTGATTAATGCTTCGTAACCATGTTCTGGTCTTACTTCAGTGAATCCCATACCAGCATATCTTAAAATATTATTAGTAAAATAAATGTTACCTAAATATGTTTCTTTAATTAATTCTTGATTAGTTGCTTCATTAGTACCATTCCAATATTCTATGTTGTAACTACAATATTCTACGACATTATTATCATAAGTTAGTCTTTCAACTCTGTTTTTCTTGCCCTCTGCTGCAGTATATTGGAAAGTTAATCCAGCATCATATATCTCATATATGTAATTATTTCTTGCAACATATCCATCTTTTACAGTATATCCATTAATATTATCAATTGCTCCATAAGATTGAATACCATTACCTAATCTTAATCCCCAATGACCATCTGCATCATATTTTTGAGTCATTCCACCAATATAACTAATTTCACAATTAGTAACAGTAACATTAGCTACATTATTAATAGCTATGGCATGTCTTCCAAAGAAACTTATTTCTAAGTTATCAATAATAGTATCTGAATAATTTCCTACTTTAATTCCGTTATCACCAAGAGATATTTCAATATCATCAAATCTAGTACTTGGATTACTAGTAGAATAAAGATATAAAACACCACCAGTAGTTGATGATTCACAAGCATGACCCATATGATAGAACTGTAAGTCTTTAGTTAATTGAGAAACTGCAAATGATTCTGATTCAGTTACATTATCATTAGACATTCTCTTATCACCAAAACTATATTTAGTTTTTCCATCAGTTGTAGTTCTTGTACAATTATTATTACCACTCTTACAGAAGAACCAAATAGCTCCAACATCTTTAGGGAATTTTTTATCTTTTCCATCTACTTGGTATTTCCATACATTACCTGATACTTTTACCCAAGAACCTGTCGTAGCAGCATTTGCTTCAGATCCATGAATCTTAGGTTTTCCTTTAGATATTGTTCCATATGAACCGAATAAAATATTATGATCTTTAAGTGTTAAATTACTACCTTTGAATGTATCACCATCTCTAAATAGAACTGCATCACCTTTTTTAATTGTTTTATTACCAAGTAATTCATTTACTTTTGCTGTAGTTTTTAGTGGTTTACTTTGTGATTTTCCATCATTTGAATCATTACCATCATTAGATACATAATAAATAGTACCTGTTACTTTAGATACATCTGTATTTTGTGTAGATCTAATCTCGTTTATTCTTGTCTTTACTAAAGAAGTAATTGAACTATTATCTGTGATAGAAAGTGAATTACTTCCAGACAATAAAAAAAGAGATAAAGAAAATACTAGTAAACATACCATTACCTTGTATTTCTTCTTCATCTCTTTCACCTCAATTCTAAGTTGTTATTTTTTAATTACTACAATTAAAAGATAAGCTAAACCAATCATTCCAGCTACGCTTCCAACAATTTTAGCAACTTTAATAATTGTTGCTTTAGTATCAGCTTTAGCCTTTTTATTAATGTTTAATTTGTAAGTAGTAGATTCACCTTCATAAGTTACTACTACTTCAATTTTATTCATTCCTTCAACTAATTTATCAGAACTAATTTTTACTGTTGCATTTTCTTTATATGGTTTATAACTAAATTCTAAATTTGTAATATCTGAAGTTATTTCAATGTTATATTCAGTTTTATCACTATTAAAATCAAATTTAACACCTTTGATTGTTAATGATGCAAGTTTTGTATTTGAATCAGTTCTTGGGCTTGGTGCTAAAGTTGTAGTTTCATCTGTTACTGGTTCAGTAGCTTCTGTTGTAGGTTCTTCGGTTGGAGTACCAGTTGTTGGTTCTTCTCTAGGATTTTGAGCTTGAGTTGTACCTTGAGTTGGTTGTGTACCAGCTGGAGCTGTAGTTCCTTGAGTTGGTCTTTGAGTTGCTTGTGTTGGTTTAGTAGTCGCTTGAGTTGGATTACTAACTGCAATATTCTTTGATATTGTACCAGCATTAACTGTGTTATATTGACCACTTGAATTTATAGAAACAAATTTAGCATCATTAACTTTAAAAGTCATTGTTCCTGCTTGAGTTGCTTTAATAACATAAGTTACAAATGTAACTCCATTAGGATCTTCTTCGTTTATACATGTAAATTCACTATTAGTAACTGCCCCAGTTCCTAATTGAATACAAGATCCTACTGTAAAACTTTGAACTGTACCATTGTCAACATGAATTTTCCCTTCGCCACCACCAATTTTATTAGCTGAAGCTTTAACAGAGCATTTTGTTGTACCTCCAACTGTTAACGAATAAGATGTACAACTGATATCCATAGAATCAGCTTTTGCACTAATTGGAATAAGTATAAGTGCTAGTATAATAAGTATTTTTTTCTTCATAATGTTCTCCTTAATCTAAATTAGTTGTTTTTCCTTTGTAATAATTATATAATCTCGACACATCACCGAGAGTTACTGAACTAGATCCCGTTATTTTTGCAGCTTCTAGTTGTTCAACATTAAGTGTTGTTTTCTTTTTGTAGTAGTTATAAACCTTAGAAACATCACTTAAATTAATAACTCCATCGCTTGTTACATCACCTTTTAGAATAATCTTCAAAGCGTACGATCCACTCTTAAGAGTATAACCTGTTCCTATGTACACGTTCGATGTTACCTCGTTATTATTTAAATTATACAACAAAATTGAGTTAGATGAAACAATATTATTCAATAATGTATCTCTATTTAGCATTTTACTTGTTGGTTTTGCCTTAATATATTTGCTTGTCACTTGGTATTTAGTTGATTTTATAGAATCTAGATTACCATAATCATGTTCTTTTAAATACGAAACAACTTTATCTGCGATAGCTATAAATCCATAGTTACCAGGATGTGTCTCTCCACCACCAGCTTGAAGTATTTTTCTCATTCCAACATTTGTAATATATTTATCTCCAACGAATGAAGTATTTCTATTACATGAACTTGGTGTTACTCCTCTGAAAGGTTTCTTAGTAACTCCTCTATAAACACCTGAGTAATCAATTAACTCAATTCCAGTTGCTTCAGTAGCAGCTTGAATAGCAGCAATATTTTGTGAGTAATTATACCAACCAAATAAATAATATATTTTTGTTTCAGGGAATTCTTCTTTTACTCTATTAATTAAATAGGTAATATCAGTTTGGAATGTTATTCTTCTAGCAGCTGAATTAACATTATCTCCAAGTTCCAAGAATATTGTTTTAACTGGATTTGGTCCTTTATTATTCTTAATAGCATTAATAAACTTTTCAGCTTCAGCATTTCTTTCTTCAGAAGTTTCATATCCTTCCCAAGGGTTAGCTGTATATTTAACTGTTGTTAAATTAGGATTCATACTCTTTAAGTATTGCATTACATAATAGTAATAATCATCTTGAGTTGTTGTTGATGCCATACCATGTGTATCAAAACCTCTTAATAATGAATTTCCTAAGAATACAACTGTTTGATCATCAATCGAACGATGTGCATCATCAGATACTGTTCCTTCGAGTTCAACATCTAACATAATATTTGATATTGTATTACCACTCATATTAACACCATCTACTAAATGATAATGTTTTTGTGCATCCATATATCTATATTTAGCACCAGTAACAGTTACACTACTTGCATTAGATAACGATTTAACTTGATATGTAGTATTTTCATTAATATAAGCTTCATCATGAAGTGCATAGAATGTTTTATGATCACCATATACTACTGGTCTATAATAAATCAAATCTACATATTTTATTATCTCACTACCAACTTGTTCATTAGCAGCATCAACGAATGCTTTAATTGAAGATGGTCCAAATATTCTCAATTGATATAAACCATTGAAATTATTAATTGGATTATTCGTAGAATCAAATGCGAAATCTACATTTTGTATTACTAAACATTCTAATCTTGTACTATTGTATAAAGCTTCAACTCCTAGAGATACCGTTTTTTCTCCTAGGATAACTGTTTCAAGATGAGTACATCCTCTTAACATCTTATTAGGTACATTTACTACATTATTTGATAATACAAATAATTTCATTACCTTACAATTAGCAAATGCAGCTTCTCCGATAGTTTCAACACTATCAGGTATAACCATATCAGTCATTAAAAGGAAAGTGAATGCATAACTTCCAATTGTTTTAACTTTATTTCCTTTGAACACTACTTTCTTAATGTTTGGTGCACTTGTAGAAGACGATGTTGCATTTCCTAAATATCCAGGAATATTTGTAACTTCAGGTCCAAATGTTAATGTAGCACCTGTTGCCCAAACACCTGCATTTCTAAATGCAGCGTTTCCACCAGTCATATTCTTTAAATTTTTAGAATTAATTACTATATCATTAATGTATTTAAGATCATTAAATGCATACTTACCAATCTTAGTAACATCTTCTCCGATTACTATCTTATGAATATAATTTGAATAACTACTCCATGGTGGAAGTGAATCTACTGTATAATCAGCCATATCACCAGAACCTGAGATTGTAAGTGTATGATTATTTAAGTTCAGTGACCAAGATGTACTTCCTGATGTACCACTCTTAGTACCAGTCGGATCACTTAAACCATCATATGCATAGAATTCATTATCTTTTAACCAATTCGTATCATATTTAAGTTGTGTACTATAAGGAATAGCTCCAACTGTCCAGTTAGTTGCTTCAGATGAACTTATTCTTCCTAAGTTTCTTGAAGTATAATTATAGAATCTATTATTTCTTACTGTTGGTATTGATTCTTCATAACCTGCAGTTAAATGTAACATCCAAATACCAACATCATTACCTTTATTATCTTTTAATACTCCGGTAGTATCAAAAATATTATTTTCAATTAAGAATTCACCATTCATTGCAAGTTTATTATGGGCTGTTTCATGTCCACCATCCCAAGCTTTTATTAATGCTTCATAACCATGTTCAGGTCTTGTTTCGGTGAATCCCATACCTGCGAATCTCATTATGTTATTTCTAAAATAAATTTTATTTAAATATGTTCTATCTATACTTTTTAACCATTCACTTGTTATGGTTTCTGGTTTATTAACATCATTCCAATATTCAATGTTATAACTTGCATATTCAATTACGTTATTATTAAAATCTACCTTTTCAACTGCTGAACTACCATCAGCTGCTGCAGTATATTGAAAAGTTAATCCAGCATCATATACTTCATAGATATATGAGTTTTCTACAACATAGCCTTCATCAACACTATAGTTATTTTTTGATGTAACACTTCCATATATTTCAACCGCATTACCTAATCTTAATGCCCAGTGACCTTCAGCGTCATATTTTTGCACCATACCACCAATGTAAGACAATTCACAGTTTGATACTTTTAAGTTAGCAGTAGTTCCTGAATTAACACCATGACGACCAGCATGTCTTATATCCAAGTTATCTACAACTAAATTAGTAATGCCTGCAGCATATATTCCACTGGTACCAACATTAAATTCAATTTCATCAAATCTACTTGCTGGATTAGTGGCAGAATATACATATAAAGCACCACCAGTAGCAGAATTACCATTAGGATGTCCATAATGCATAAACTCTAAATCATGTTTTAAATAATTACTAATATCCGCTTCTGTCTCTACGATATCATCATTAATTAATTTTTTTTGAGATATTTTATATTTTCTATCTCCCATGGTAGTAGTTCTATCACAATTATTATTACCAGATTTACAGAAAAACCAAATTTCTCCGATATCTTTCTTAAATACTTGATCACTACCATCAACTGTATATTTCCAAATATTATTTTTAACTTTTACCCATTCGCCAGTTTTTGTTCCATCATATGTTGACACATTAATGATTGGCTTAGCTTTTTTAGTATCACCATAAGAACCTAATGTTATGTTATTTTTTGAAACTGTTAATTGACCTCTGAATTCATCTCCCCTACGGAATAGAATAGTATCGCCTGCTGCTAAACCAGTTCCATTTATCAATTTTTGAACTCTAGAAAGTGTTTTAAAAGGTTTGTCTTCTGATTTACCATTATTAGTATCATCACCATCAGCTGATACATAGAAAACTTGACCAGTTCTTTTAGATATATCAGTATTACCTGTTGCTCTTATTTCTTTAATTCTTTGTTTAGTTAGATTAGTAACTTCAGTTTGAAGTGCAGTTTCCGAAAAAGTGTAACCAATAAAGAATGAGAGACTAAAAGCTATAATTGCACACACCATTACAATTAATACTTTTTTGTTTCTCATATATCTCATCTTGATCACTACTTCCTATTGTTAATTAAAGTATAACAAAAAACAATAAAAAATGGAACTATAAAGTTCCATTAAATATTATCATTTCTAATTGTTTCTATGATATTTTGATTTTTACACTTATTAACCGAGTAATTCATTATTATAGAAATAAGCAAAAATACTCCGATTGAAGATATAATTATAGGCTTAACAGGAATTGAATAAGTTATTATTCCTTGGTTAAATGATTTATATACTATATATGAAAGTCCAATACCTAAAGGTATACCAAATAATAATGATTTAATACCAATAAATAAACTTTCTAAACGAATCATATTATTGAATTCTTTCTTAGTCATACCAATTGACTTTAACATTGCAAATTCTTGTCTTCTTAAATTTATGTTAGAAGTAATTGTATTAAAGATATTAGTAATACCAATTAATGTAATTACAGTAATAAATCCATAAAGGAATATACCAATAAGTAATACTACATTTTGCATTTCTCTTACATTTTCATCTTTATTACTTAAAGTAAATTCTTCACCCTTAAGAATATTTTCTAATTCATCTTGAGTTTTGATAGCATCACTTGATTGAATATTTATATTGATTGAAGTACTTCTAATGTTTTCATCTTTAAATAATTCTTTCTTAAAGATATTCTTTTCAGCAGTTTTATTAATAAACATATAGTTTGTTCCTACTTCACTACCAACAAATCCAAATGGAAGTGTTTCTGTGATTGTACCAATTTTTAAATCTACAACTTTACCTTTGATAGTATCTCCAGCTTTATAGTTAAAGGTATCTATTTTCTTTTTATTATTAGTAGTTTTACTATAGTTATAACACATTACTTTATTAACAAATACTCCAGCTTTATCATAATCTTTTGAAGATTCACCAAGACTATTCAAATAATCATTAAATGATTCGTCATCTAAAACTATTACATCAATATATGGTTCATAATATTGGTAATCATCACCTTTGAATTTTTTAAATTCTTCATTTACTTTTCCTTTTACAATATCAGTATCAACATCAAAATATACTGTATATTCTAGAGATAACTTTTCTACTCCAGTTACATTTTTTAAATCTAAATATTTTTTATATGTTTCATCAGTAGGATTAGTAATTGAAACATCAATATTATGATCACTTGCATTTACTTCTTCTTTAACAGAATCAATAGCTATCCCCATGAAGTATGATAATGCAATAAATACTGAAGTTGAAATAACTATAGAAACAACTGTAGTTCTAAATTTTCTTTTATTTCTCTTCATGTTTTTAAAACTGATTTCTCCACCAATTTTAAAGATTTTAGAAATAATCTTAGGGCATTTAAGACTTCTTTTCTTTATCTTAATGTTACCACTGTTTCTTATTGATTCGATTGGAGATACCCTGGATGCTTTAAATGCACTTTTTAGAGCTGATAAATAAATAGTTATCATTCCTAAAATAATAGAAACCAATATTGCTAACCAAGATATAGAGAATCTTAATACTAAATCTTCACTATAAGAATTAGATAGTAATTTATTTGAAATAATCATTAAAATAAATGATGCAAATAATCCTAAGAATACTCCTAATGGAATACCAATGATTCCTAAGATTGATGCTTCATATAATACATTCTTTCTTATTTGTCTCTTAGTAGATCCAATACTTCTTAACATACCATATTGTTTTATTTTTTCTGTAATAGAAATATCAAAACTATTCTTAATACAGAATACAGAACATACAACAATTATTATTAATACAATAGCTACAACTCTTGAAAGGTCTCCCATAGCAGATCCTTGGATTGGATTTTTTTGAAGTCCAATTAAATATTGATTAATATCAAATTTTGTATATTTCATGTTAGATTCTACTCTATCAAATATTTTTTCTGCTTCTTCAGTAGATATATCCGAAAATTTTCCATTAATATATCTATCGAAGTCTTTTCTATCTACACCTTCAATATCAGCAAAGATATTGTAAGCATCTTTCATTTTATCTCTTTTAATAGTTAAATAAGCTGTTACTGAATCATTCTCATTAAATTCTTTTTTATAAGTAATAAAAGTATAACCAGGAGCTGAGTATGGCTCTATTGATGAAGATACTCTTCCTCCGATACCAACAATTGTGTATTCTTTTTTTACTGTATCAACTAGTTCTTCACCTTCATGATCATATGGGTTGTTTTGGGTTAATTCTTCTGAGCCAGCCATTCTTTTACCAACATTTAAAGTTATTTTATCTCCGATGTTTAATGACACTCTTCCGTTTGTACGAAGATGAGTTGGAATTACGACTTCAGAATCATTTTCTGGAAGTCTTCCTTCTTTAAGTTTAATTGGAAGTGTATTAAGTGCATCTTTATTAAGTGCAGTAATCGCAGCATATGGTTTATCTTTATTTTGAGATTTAATATCTGCATAACCGATAAGTTTTGATTCACTTACTTTTTCAACTGATTCATTTAGTTTCATTCTATCTATATCTGATTTAGTTACATCTCTAAATAAATAGTGATAGTTACCTGTTATTTTTATTTCATAATCTTCGATGGATTTTAAACCACTCATGTAAACTGTAGATACTGCAGTTAAAAGAGCAATAGATAAAATAATACCAATGATAGTTACAATAGTTCTTTTCTTATTCAGTTTAAGATTTTTAATAGTTAATTTATTAAGTAAGTCCATAATTAAACCTCCTTAACAATATGTCCATCTTCGATTTTTATTATTCTATCTGCAACTTTAGCAATTTCCATATTATGAGTAATCATAATAATTGTTTGTTTGTAATCTTTGTTAGATTTTTTAAGTAAAGCTACAATTTCATCACTAGATTTAGAATCTAGGTTACCAGTTGGTTCATCTGCAAGTACGATTGTTGGATGAGTAATAAGTGCTCTACCTATTGAAACTCTTTGTTGTTGTCCACCAGATAATTCATTTGGTAAATGTTTCTTTCTTCTTTCTAAACCTAGAAGTTTAATTAAATCTTCAAGTTCTTCTTTATCTACTTTTCTATTATCTAATGATAATGGTAAAGTAATGTTTTCTTCAGCATTAAGAATAGGAATTAAATTATAAAATTGATAAATTAATCCTACTTGTCTTCTTCTGAAAATTGCTAATTTTTCATCATTTAAATTAAATATATCTTCACCATTAATATATACTTTTCCAGAAGTAGGTCTATCTACTCCTCCAAGAATATGAAGTAATGTTGATTTACCAGAACCAGATGCACCAACAATTGCAACAAACTCTCCTTTATTTACCTTAAAACTGACATCATCAAGTGCTCTTACTTCAGTTGATCCTTTTCCATAAACTTTAGTTAAATTTTCTACCTTTAATATTTCCATAATTATTCACCTTTCATTATTATATATTAGTTTCCATAATATTTATATCATTATTAATATCTTTAGCTGCCTCTTTTTCTAAAACTACATAAAGACCTGCTAAAGATGAGAACACCATAACACATACTGCTGTATAAGTGATTATAAACTTTTTCATACTTTTTCCTCCTTTTTACAACTCCATTATATGAATCTAAAGTTACAAGTAAGTTACAAAATAAAAAAAGTTGTAAATTTTTAATATTTACAACTTATTTATATATTCATCTATTTTTTCATCTAAATTTTCAATTAAGAGATCACCTGAATGTTTTGTTCCACTGAAGTACTTTTCAGCATTTGATTCATAAGCACTATAAAGTTTATTATCTTTATTCATATAGATTTGTTCTAACATGTTAGGCATTTCAAAATTTAAACATTTTTCATTTCTATAATCTTTAATATTTGGATCATACTTAACCAGTTTCATATTAGATTTAAATTTATTACCAATTGATGATGATACAAACATATAAGTGCTACCATTATAATCATAAAAAGATAAACCTTGAACTAATCCATAGAAGTAACTCTTTTCGTATTCATCTGGATTAATAGATCCATTATCTAATACTTTAAATTTCTTCATGGTTGAAAAAGCTTCAGCTGTATAATCACCTAAGAATAAATAACCATCATGATATGCTATGTAAGCAACTGATGTATTTCCATAAACGTTAACTAATCCCTTAGATACATCTAATCTATAGAATTTAGGATTAATTACATCATTAACCATAAATTCATCTTTATTATAACCACTGATTGTTCCTTGGATATCTGTAATCCATACTATTTGATTAATTGGATCATATGTAATACCACCAACATGACTGTTATTATTTAGTAATACTTCTTTTACATAATTCATATCTAAATCATAAATTATTACTTTACTCGATTTACTAATTGAATCATTATAGGCAGTAACAAATAAATAATCATCTACTTCACATATACCTTGGATAACATATGTATCACTATCTATATCTAATTCTTTTTGAATCATATTCTTATCAAAAGGAACTTTTTCATTAATTACTCCTTTAGAACCACTTGAGTTTAAAGTAGTCATAAAGACTAATCCTAAGAGTGTTAGTTTCTTTTTAAATTTAGTATATTTCATAACCTTCACCAGTTTGTTATTATAACAAACCCTTACCTTTTAATTCTACTTAATAGACACTTCTTTACATCCTGAATGTGTTCATCACTCCACCAAGGAGCGGGGAATGTAAATAAGTCATCATAATCTAGCGATGCAAAGTTGAAATTACTTAAATGTATATTCTTATTATCTAAAATTAAATAATCATACTTATCTTTATTCTTCATATATGTATCTAACAGTGTGAATCCAAATCTAGAATTATTATTTTCATTAATATCTCTTACATATATTGGTTTTAAATAAAGAAGTCTTAAACCATCAATTACAAACTCATGTTTTTCAAGTGTTAAATCATCAGCGAATCTTATACACTCACCATCATCTTCAGTCTTAGGGTTACCATTCAATAAAAGATATCCATACCTATATTCTTCTTCATGGAAAATACCATAATTATTAGATACACGTTTAAAGTTTGGACCAAAGTCCTCATACCAATCACAGTCATCATATATTATATGTTTTCTTATCTCAGGATGTTCACTTAAATATTTTCTTATAGCTTCCCTTTTATCTAGTCCTGGCTTAGTAGTATCTACTACATAATCTTCCATATCATACACTTTAAAATATCCTTTAAGAAATTCAAATGGATGATTATCTTTCCAATCACTAGATATTACTATGTTAGAACCTGTAACATAAAGGAGTTCTTTTAAATAACCAATAGCCATTGGCCTCCAGTCATAGTAAACTGCTCCAATATCGTAATCATACATATTTAAGTATCTTTCATCATGATACTTTTCATATAAATATTTTTTTAATAATTCATTATCATGATCATGCCTTATTTGACCATTTTGAAGAACTCCATAAATATCTAGGAAAATTGTTCTATGTTCTTCTTTTATTCTTTTAATCTTTTCTAAATCATAATAATTACTTTTATAGAAATCAAAACTCTTATGCATAACTCACCTATACAACTAATTTTCCTATACAACTAATTTTTCAAAATCTTTAGTTCCTTTTACTTTTGCATATAAATATAAAAGATAAGCGATAATCGCAAATATTAATGTTGCTATTAAAACAACTAAATTAGCATTAACTAATTCTTTTAATTTAAATACCAATCCAATTGATACAAAAGTTAAGAACATTCCTACCATCACAGATATAAATGAAGACATACTTTGTTTGACTACTTCAGTATCATCTTTAGCATCTAATTTAGGGAATTTAAGATTAACAATAATTCCTATAAGTCCCGAGATTAATGGTAGAATTACTGCACATATAATAAGCAATAATCCAATGAATATATTTATTTTAAAGTTAATAAAACTTACTATTAATCCAATAATCATTATTGGAACTTCCACTGTTAAAGTAGTATTTACTTTATACATAATTATATCTATTGGTCTTATTGGTAAACTTTTAAGTATATTAATAGATTTACCTTCCAAAGAAATCATACAACAAGTAAGATTGGTTAATAATGAGGTAGCTACTACTATTAATAATAATACTATAGGTATATTACCTGTGATATCAAATAGAACTTCTCCATTTTGTGTTGTAAGCATATCCTTAAACATATCTATTTTAAAGTTAATCATTGCGATTGCAATAATATATATTACAAGTCCAAAACAAGAATTTAATATATATACTGGAGTATTAACAAGTCTTTTAAGCTCTTTTTTAATAAATGCTTTCCCCCTAGATGTAACTTTAATATTTAAAGAAGTATCTTTATTATGACTACCTATTTTCTTAACTATTTTAATCTTAGAATTAATACTAAAGTATACATTTTTTAAACTAATAATAAGAATTATAAATGGAATAACATGAAGAAGTATAAAGATTATTAAATCAAGCACTTTAAAATTAGTAATTAAATTAACATAAAGACCCGCAGGATAATAAACCTTTATAATAATATCATTAATACTCTTAGCGTTTTCTAGAAGATTATCAAAAAGAGTACCCATATTGGACCAAACTATTAAAAGAATTCCAATAAATATAAACGAAATATAAGTTTGCATAATATTTTTATTTTTAAACATTGAAGATAAAAATGCTATTACTATTCCTACGATCGTAGAAAGAACAATTGGAATAATTGGTAGTAATAATAAACTTAAAACAGAAATTAAATAATAACTCACCTCTGGATGCACATGCACTGCGTAACATGCTAATGCAGGTAATAAGAATAAACTATTAAATATAAGTTCAAATACATAGAACTTTAATACTCTTATAAAGAAAACTGTGCTTCTTTTAATTGGTAAAGTAAGTAATAAATCATCGTCTTTACAATTAAATAAAAGACCACTACTCTTATAGATACCTTCCATAAATGTCATTATAGTTGTACCTAAGATAAACATAGTAACTATTACATATTGAAGATTAACTTCATCTAAGACGCTCATTAATTGATCTGCATTTATATAAAATGAAGACATTATTAATAATGCAAGTATAAATGGTAAGTACTTATATTTGGAAGCATTACCCTTTAATTTAAAGATAGACATATTATCTTTAAGACAAACTTTGATTAAAGTAATTAACTTTTTCATATTAATCCTCTAGTTCTAAGAAGACACTCTCTAAAGATTTATCTCCTTTGACTTCTTTCATAGTTCCAACACTTACAAGTTCGCCTTTTTTAATTATTCCTACCCTTGAACATAGTTTTTCTGCAACTTCTAGAATATGAGTTGAAAAGAAAATTGTAGTTCCTTTTTTAGTTAATTTTTTCATTATTTCTTTAACATCAAATACTGCTTTTGGATCTAATCCTACGAATGGTTCATCCATAATAAGAACCTTAGGTTCATGTACTAAAGCACATATAAGTGCTATCTTTTGTTTCATACCATGAGAGTAAGACTCAATAATATCATTAAGTTTATCATCCATTTCAAATAATTTAGAATATTTAATTATTCTTTCAGTTCTATCACTTTCTGACACTTCATACATATCACAAATAAAGTTAATATAATCAATTGCTTTCATTTGCTCATAAAGTTCAGGATTATCTGGAACAAATGCCATTTCTTTTTTACATTCTACTGGATTTTTCTTTATTGATTTACCATTAATAAGAATACTCCCTGAATCAAATTCTTGAATACCAGTGATACATTTAATTAAAGTTGTTTTACCTGCACCATTGTGTCCTATGAATGCAAATATTTCTCCATCACCAACTTTAAACGAAACATTATTAACCGCTATATTATTTCCATATTTTTTAGTTACTTTCTTTATCTCTATCATTTCTACACCATCCTATGATAATTATACACTAAATTTTACTAATAATAAAAGGAGGATTATTTATCCTCCTTTTTATCCTTCTTTACAACTTTAATTGATTGAGTTTTTTCTAATTCTTCATTAATTTCATCAAGTGTTGTTTTCTTATTCTTTTTATCTAAAAGAATTATTGTAGAAAATGCTAGGACTGCAACTGAAACTGCAACTACAACTGCAATGATAGCCATTTGTTTTTTATCTATTTTAACAGTTTTAACTTTTTCTTCCTCTTCAACTTCAGTTGTTGGTTCAGTATCATCATCACCTTCGATATCAGTGTATGGAGCTACTAATTCATCTTCTTCTAAGAATTCAGAAGTCATAGTTGTTACTCTTACCCAACCCAATTTATTGTTAAAGAATACTAATACATCAATTGTATCTGTATCACTTGCTCCCATTAGTTCATATACTAAGTTAACTGTAGAAAGTTTAGTTCCTGATGGAATTGTTTCTAATACTTCAGAACCTTTCATTGTAGAATACATCTTAGTATCTTTTTTAAATAAAATATTAAATTGTCTTTCTTTAAAACTAGTTCCAGGTTTCTTACCTTCATTAATTAAATTATATGAATCATTATCATCTAATGTAATCATTTCATTATTTACTTTTATAATTGGAACTGTTGTAATCCATGGATTAGCCCAATAATAAATAGTTTCTACAGTATTAGCTTTAATAAGAGTACCATTTAATGTTATATCTTTAGTAATAATTGCTTTTAAAGTTGTAGCATTGACTTCTCTTACATTGAAGTGATCATTTTCACCACCATTACCAATGTAGATCCAACCTTTAAGTTCATCTTCTTGGATATAGAAGTAATCACTATAACTTTCTGATTTAGCAGCATAAAATGCAGTTACTTGTTCACCCTTTGAAATGTGACCAACTTTTTCATAAACACTTGCAGGTCCTGCATAAACATCTAACTTTTCTACAACTACTTCAAATTCTCTAGTTTTATCTAATTTAAAGATATTCTTATCATTAGGATTTACTGATTGAGTTTTTGGTTTAATAGCTACGATATCTTCACTCTTTAAATCATAATAGTTATTCTTATAAACTATTTGATAACTAGTTCCAGAACCAGTTACTACGACAGTATCTCCTTTTTTAAATTTAACAGTTTTATTATTGTAATCTTTAACAGTTAATCCTGTTTCTGCAATTACTTCAGCTTCAAATTCTCTTATCATAGGTGCTCCTAGATCAGCATGAGCAATCATTGGAACAAACATTGCCATAATTAATAATACTTTAATAAAATTTTTCATCTTTCATCTTCCTTCTTTATTATTATATTTTACCTTTTAGTATTTTTTCAATAATATTTTTATATATTAAATATTAATCCTATTCCATAAGACACAGCATTAAGTATTAAAGATAAAACAAATGGATTTAGTTTTCTATATTTCAATGTTTTTAAATAAACTAATCCTTCAAGTATGACTGCTAATACTTCTAGGATATATATTGAATAACGATATACACTATAATTAAATACTATATATAAAAGTATTGGTAATGTTACTACGATTGGATTAGTCATTATATTAACAAGTATTATATTTAGAAAATCTCGTTTTTTCCTTACTCCAAAGATAAAAGCTAAACTTACTTCGATTAATATAGTTAGTGTTAAACATATAATCATTACTAAATATTCATTATTTAGATCCATTTCTTACCTCTTTAATAACTAAATATGTAGTTATTCCAATAATTGCTAAAGTAATAAGAATAGTTATTATAAACAATGTTTCATTCTCCTTTATAAATAAGGGATTAAATATATATTTCATTATTTTTCTCCTTTCAGAATACTTCCTAGAAGTATTGATGAAATAATTGAGAATACTATTATCATTATTACATTATATATAAATGTTAGTTTAATAAAGAATATAGGTACTGTTCCTAAGAATAAACCTATTGTTGTAATACCAAAAGAAAGCCCAGGTTTACTCTTTAATACTGAAAGAATAATACCTAAAGTAATAGACATAGTCATAGAAAATAAACATATACCAAAAAGAGATACTAACATAAGTTTATCTCCACAACAAAGGAATGGTATTGATAAAAGTGTACTTAAAATAGCAACTTTTCTTATTCCAAACTTATCACTTAGTATTCCTCCGAGTGCTTTGCCTATTCCCATCGTAGTAAATAAAAGAATCATTTCTTGTGTAGTTTTATTCCATGATGTAGGTATTCCATAACCCATATAGCCTCTGATAATAACTACAAAGAAAGCAATTAATATAGCTATATATGAATTAACATTCTTCTTTAAAAATGAATACTTAGTATATCCAGTTAGATTCTTCGTTTCTTCATGAGTAAGTATTATTAAAGGAATCATTGATACAAGTGGAACAAAAAGAATACTTCCAAAAGTAAGTGAATCTGAAAGAAGTCTACCCACCATTACTCCGAATGACCCTCCAGCAACAAAGATTGCAGTGTTGGATAACTTACCGTTTCCGTATTTAATGGTAGCTTCTGCCCCACTTACATGTAAGCATGCATTACCTAAACAAATTATAAATAAAGGTATTAATACACTGACATCTATATATAAGAAGAATATATATCCTATAAAGAATAAAAGTATTCCAATTAATCCTATATTAATATCTTTTCTTAAATCACTAATGTATCCAATCAAAGCTTGAGGTACAAAAGCAAAAGAATCATATATTAATGGTATAAGCCAAACTATTCCACTTTTATAGTTACTATAAAGAAAGTAAAAAGATAGAACTTCTACTACAAAATGTATATAAAAATATATAATTCCTATTTTGTTATTATCTATTTTTTTAATCATTAATTATCAACTCTCATACACTAAAATTATAGCATAAACTTTTAGCAAATATACTAGAGTTTTACATATATCATTGGTATAATTAATACGTGAGTATTATGAATAAAAAAACTGAAAGAAAAACTAAATATAACAAAGTTAAAAGATTAAAAAAACTTAGAATGCTACTTTTAAAGAAAAAACATCAGAAGCTTAAACTCGCAAGACTATTTAGTGTAATGAATGCTACTTTCTTAGTACTATTTATTATATCTTGTAATAGTTCTTACCTCTTTAATAAAGTATTCAAATGGATTTTCTTTATAGCCTTCGTAGCAAGTTTTATTGCATTTATATATTCAATCGTTGGTTATGTGTCTATTGATAGTGATTTAAAACTACCAGTTAAAAGATGGATAATAAATTCAATTACTATTATCTATATCACAGGATGTGTAATATTTATTAATCTACTTTATGGTCCTTTTCCTAAATTTAGAGAATGGTTAATAACTACTGCGATGGAAACTATGAATCATCAGTACTTATGTAGAATATTCTATAATGATACATATATAAATAATTTACTTAGTTCAAACTATATTCTAGAACCTAACGAAGTTATGGATACAGATTTAGTTAAAACTAATAAGAACTTATTTGAATATGATGAAAATAATGAATATGAAGTAAAGATGTTCAAGAATCATACTGAAGATGAAATATATAGACTTATAAGATTTAAAGTAAATGGTCAAAATGCATATCTTGCTGTAGTATATGATCCAGCCTATTGTGAATTCTTAGCAAGTAAGAATGTACATGTAAGTGGTGAATATATCGTAGACATGGCAAAAAGAACAAATGCATTAATCGCTGTTAATGGTGGTAGATTTATTGATCCTACCAATAAGAGCAACGGAAACAATCCTGCGGGTGTAACAATTCAAAAGCGTAAAATAATAACAGACCATCCTATTGAAAATGGTATGGGTGTTATTGGATTTAATAAAGATAATATATTAGTACTTTACAAAAATAAAAATGCTCAAGAACTTCTAGATTTAGGAGTTAGAGATTGTGTTACTTCTATTCCATTCCTAATAGTTAATGGAGTTGCTTCATTTACTAAAGGAAGCGGTGGTTATGGCTATGCTGCTAGAACTGCGATTGGACAAAGAAAAGATGGAGTTACATTAATACTTGTAGTTGATTCCAATGAAACTAGAACTAATGGTGCAAGTATGAAAGACTTAACTGATATAATGCTTAACTATGGTGCTATTAATGCTGCAGCTTTAGATGGTGGTACTTCTACTGTAATGGTAGAAAAAGGAATTACTATTTCTAGACCTATAAATGCATCTTTAAGAAATGTTACTAGACCAGTTGCTACTGGACTTGTAGTAAATCCAGAAAAATTAAATTAATACATTCTTAATTGAATGTATTTTTTTATGTAATAAAAAAGGATGACTTTTGTCATCCTAAAATCTATACCCAGAATTCAAATATTTGTCTTATTTGATAATAGAACATATATCTAGTAAGTGTTGTATCTGTAAGTAAGAAACAAATACTTGAAAGAATAATAGATATAAATATTATTCTTAATACAGATAATCTTAATTTACTCTTAGTTAATTCAGGTTCAAATTTAAATGTAGCTATGATTGTAGCAAAGTAAATCATGAAGCCAAAGTCTAATATATATCTAGGTAGGATACCTGCCATTTCAGTATCAACTATTGCAATTATTAGTGAGAATACTAAGTACATAATACTTAATATGTATGGTAGTTTATTTCTAAATCTATTTTTAATCTTATATAAGAATAAACTTAATATACATAATGCATTTGACCAGAAGAATCCAGCAGGCATTGTTTCATAAATAGTAGTTCCTATGTAATTAATAACTACATCTTTTCTTAAGATAAATGGGAACTTAACAGATAAAAGTGGTGCATTAACAAAGTAATAGAAAATACCACTTGGAATTCTACCCATTACCCATCCTCTCTTAGTCATATCATTTGTAGTTAAGTTATAGTTAGCTCCAAAGTCTGTTACTGAACCAAATCTTAAATAGTTATAAGCCATTAATAGTCCAGCTACTACTAAGTAAGGAAGTACAAATGCAAATACTTTCTTTAGATTCTCTTTCTTCATTAATTCTTTAACTTTATCCCAGAAGATTGGAATTGCTAAGAATGAAGTAAGTAGAAGTTGTGGTCTACATGCAGCAACTAATGCCATACATAAACTACCAAGTAGATAATATCTAGTTTTATTTGTTTCACGTGCTTTTAACCAAGCAATTAAACCATATAAGCTAAACATTACTCCCATTAATATTGGTAAATAATAATGATCTGGTCTTCCATAAGTATGTAAGATTCCACATCCATTAACGAAACTTAAGAATAGTATTATAAATAATCCTAAGTTAACATCATTCTTAAACCACATTTTAACTATACGTTTCATAAGCAAGAAGACTGCTAATGTACAAAGTAAACCAGTTATAAATATACATGTACTTGTTTTAATATGTGTTTTAAATATTAAGTAATGAGGTAAATAATAGAAGATTACTGGAGCTACTCCAAAATAAACATAATACTTTCCTTTATAATAAGCACAATCCCAAAGATATTCTTCATCACTATCTTTGAAGATTGAATCTCTCTTATTAGTGTCATATGGATTCTTCATATTCTTTAGAAGTTCACTTGGTTCTTCTTCAAGATAAAGGTGTCCATGAGAAAAACTTTCAGCAAGGAACTTATATTGATCTCTTTGTCCTGTTTGAATACCAAAGTTTTCTTTAACAAAGTATCCATTTAAACTAAATGCAAATATAAATAATGCAAGTTGAGCTACTAACATACCAATTAAGTATTTCTTAGATTCTTTATCCCCTAGTTTAAGTTTCCAAATCTTTGCTTTAGGTCCAAATACAATCCATAATAAGAATACAAAATAAATGCTTAACATTCTAATTATAGAGAAATTAAAGTTATATTTCTTATTAATTACAATCTTATTAATTGCAAAGTATTGATCATCTCCACCATTAAAGTAAATTCTTAATTTAGATGATTTACCAGCAAGATTAAAGTGCATTATATCTCCAGTATCTTTAGATGCTAAGATAGATCTTGATTGAGTATATTTATACTTACTATTAGCAGCATCAGTATAACCAAAAGATACCCAGATAACTTGATTCTTTAATTGATCACCTTTATATGTTCTTGAATCTAAATCAATATATACATCTTTGATTTCTTCATTCAAATCAATAACTTCAATACAATTTCTTGTTCCTTGAGCAATATTAATTGTACCTTCATCATCAATGTCTAATCCTTCACATAAAGTATAATCTTTATTAGTTATTACATGTTCTTCATAATTCATAGATTCATAGAATCTAAAATTAAATAAAGATGATTCTAATACTATTAGAACTATCCATACAATTAAACTATATTTTATAAATTTATTCTTTTTAAATCTAACGTATAAGCATATATGAGTTAATAATATAATTAATGACACAATAATAGATATTATGTTCATAGGTAATCCAACCATAATTACACTACTCCTTTTCATTTAAATTTTATCACTTAAACCTCACGTAAACAATTACTTTACATTGCATCTATTAAAATACCAAATAATACACCTGTTAAGTAAATGATAGAAATAATTGTTAAATTTTCTTTTAAATTCTTATTTTGTTTAAATAAAAGTAATATACCAATACCTGCCCCTGGAAGTAATCCAGCAAGTAAAGTTCCTATAGTAATTAAATTAGATAAATATACTTGAGTAAGAATTACAGATGCAGCACAGTTAGGAATAAGTCCAAATAAAGAAGCAACTAAATACTTAAATATATTTTTACCTAATAGCATATTAGTTAATGCTGTTTCACCTATATAATCAATAAGTAAATTAATAGCAAAATTAGCACTAAGAATAAATAAAGTGATTTTTAAAGTATGAATTAAACTAGACATTACTATTCCATGATGTTCACAATCACAATGGTCATGTTCACATAACTCATGTACATGTAACTTTTCTTTCTTAGGTTTAATGATTAAATCTACAAGTAAACCTATAACTATGGCAATAACTAGTTTAAATAAAAGAATCATTCCTAATTCTTTAAAAGCAGTATGTTCGGATAACATAATTGGAAGCATCTCATCACTTGTAGATAAGAAAACTGCAATTATAGTACCCATAGTAATTACTCTTGATGAATAAAGATTAGAAGCTACTGCACTAAATCCACATTGAGGAAATACTCCTAAGAATGCTCCTAAGATTGGTCCAAACTTTTTATTTTCTGTTTTTTTATTCTTATTTACTTTATGTTCTATTAACTCTAGTAATATAAAAGTAACAAATAAGAATGGTACTATATGTAATGTATCAATTATTGCATCTTTTAGACAATCTAACATAAAAATCACCTCAAAACATATCGTTAAGATTATATAATAAAATACTCAAATACTCAATAAAAAAAGGACACTAGAATTAGTGCCCATAGTAATCTTTAGTAATAATTAAATCACAGCTTCTCTTTCTTATATCTTTAATAAGAGTCTTTTTTCTTTTAGATTCAGATTCATAATATTCAATAAAATCTGTTAAAGATTCACTATTATATAAACAATTTGCTAATTCAGTATCATAAGTTGCTATTTTATCAATTAGTCTTACTCCATATACTGAGCTTTTAATTATTTTTTTTATAAATCTTATATTATCTCTATATAATTCATCGCTTTCTTTATTATCTAAGAATGCTCCATTATCTAAATCTATTAATTTAAATCCGAGTTTTTCATTATACAGAATATTTCTATAATTATCATCTCTTAATATATACTTTTCTTCACTAATCTTGTAAGTATCTTCTTCAAGTCTTTTTAAATCATCTATGAATTTAGAAGCGTTCACTCTTAAACTTAATCTATTTACATTTTTAGCTTTAATATAATCCATACCATATCCAGCTAAGAAACCTCTATCATCAGTTATTTTAAACTTTGGTGTCACATATGAATTTAAGTTAATTCTTGATAAACGCTCTAATTGATAGTCTATATCCATAGTATTAAATATTGCTGTCATTGTATTATTACATTTATATATCTTATAGGCATTCTTTTTATCATGATAAACATATGCTTGAGTTCCTTGATGAAAAAAAAGAGACAATCTTTTAATTTCACTTGATTTTATTGATTCCATATAAATCACCTGGGTAATATTATAAAAAAATAAGAATAAAAGTCAATTTATTCTTATTTTACTGATCCAAATCTATTAAATGGTAATATTACGAATGAAGTAATTCCTTTGATATCCTTTTTACTAATAGTACCAATCATTCTTGAGTCTTTAGAGACTCCTCTATTATCACCCATTACATAATATTCGCCTTCTGGTACTGTTATTTCTTCTTCACATATATCAGTATTATCATACTTGCATGTGTTTATTCTAGCAGTATCAGTTATGAATTTTTCTTCAATTTCTTTACCATTAATTAATAAGTGAGCTACTCTTGAAGAACCATTGTCTTCAATCTTATATTGAATTTTTTCTCCAGGTAAAGCAATTACTCTTTTAATAAGTTTACCTTCATCTGTATCAATAACTACGATATCAAATCTTTTAATTCCAACTGTTTTAAGTCTCAATTTATATAAAAGCATAATATCTTTATTATGTAATGTTGGATACATACTTTCTCCACTTACATCTACTGGAGTCATAATAAATGTTCTAATAAGTACAACAAATACAATAATAATTATATAAGGTACTAACTCTTTAAACATTTCTTTTTTAGCACTCTTAGTAGCTGCATCAATTTCTTCTTGAGTATACTTCTTTTTTTCAGGTATTTCTATTTTTTCTGTAGTTTCTTTTTCTACAGTTTTCTTCTTGTTTGCCATTTTAATCACCATTAAAATTATATCATAAAATAAATATGCAATAAATATAATTATCGTTTATAAAACCCACAGCTTTTATATAAAAATAACTAATAAAAAAAAGAAACTAATCTTAGTTTCTTTCTTTAACTTTGTATTCCCCAGACATCTTATCAATGAAGTTAAGTTTAGCTCTTCTAACATGTCCTTTTCTAGTTACAGTAATTTTGTCAACTAATGGTGAATTAACTTTGAAAATTCTCTTAACCCAAACGCTACCAGATTTTTTTCTTACAGTTACAGTAGCTCCGATTGATCCACCTTTCATTGATACTACTAATCCTTCGAAAGCTTGGATTCTTTCCTTGTTACCTTCTTTGATTTTGTAGTCTACTCTTACAGTATCTCCAACACGAAATTCAGGAATATCAGTTCTTACAGATTTAGCGTTTACTTTATCTACTAAATTCATCTTAAAACCAATCCTTTCTAATAATATACACCCACAGAATCATAAGCATTTGCTCAGCGGATTAAGTTTAGCTTTTTCACAAAGCAAAAATAGTATACCATGTATACTATCCTTTTGCAAGTCATAATTATTTAGTTAACTTTTTAACGTGTTTATCAGCGTTATTTAAATCATTTTCTATATGATATAGTTCTTCTCTTTTTTCAGGTAAATCCATTTCTATATCAGTTGCTTCATAAGCATTTTTTAATAGTCTTAAAGCACCACCGACAACACCAAATGCTAATGGAGGAGCCATTAGACTCATAGTTTCATCACTAAATTTTGAAATAGCACCAAGACAGATAACTCCGATTGAAGTAACCATAATTGCACCATCAATTATGCATCTTTTTTCACAATCGTGTAGGTCTTTTTCATCACTTATAATTTCATTTTTCTTTAATACTTTTCTAAATAATGCATTATTTTTAAGTTTCATTGATTCATTATATTCTTTATTCATAATTTTAACCTCTTTTCCGAAAGCAAATAAAATAATACCATAAAATCATTATTTTATCAAATTAAAGAAAGTGACTATTTAGCACTTTCTCCATAATAATTCTTAATGAATTCTTCCCTATATTCAAGGATATTATCATTCTTAATACATTTTCTTAAATCTTCAGTTAGTTTAATTAAGAATCTAATATTATGAATTGATAATAATCTTTGTCCGAATGTTTCATCCGCTTTTATTAAATGTCTAATATAAGCTTTAGTATAATTTTTACAACAATAGCAATCACAGTTTTCATCTACCGGTGTAAAGTCTTTTTCATATTTTAAATTCTTAAGATTAATCTTTCCATATTTTGTATGTGCATGTCCATGACGAGCAAGTCTAGTTGGAGCTACACAGTCAAATATATCTACACCTCTGATTACATTTTCAATAATGTCGATTGGATCTCCAACTCCCATTAAATATCTAACTTTATCTTCTGGTAAATATTTACAAGAATACTCTACTTGTTTATATTGAACATCTTTTGGTTCTCCGACTGCTGTACCACCGATTGAGTAACCATCAAAATCCATTTTGACAAGTTCTTCAACACAATGTTTTCTTAAATCTTCGAATTCTCCACCTTGAACAATACCAAATAGAGATTGTCTTGGATTATTAAATACATCTTTACCACGTTTAGCCCATCTTAATGTTCTTTCAACAGATTGTTCCACATACTCTTTAGTATGAGGAAAACCAATACATTCATCAAATGACATAGCTATATCACTATCTAGTTTATTTTGAATAGCAATTGATTTTTCTGGAGTAAGTAAAAGTTCTCTTCCATCTAAATGAGATTTAAACTTAACTCCTTCTTCAGATATCCATTTTGGTTTAGATAATGAGAATACTTGGAATCCACCTGAGTCAGTTAAAATTGGGCCATCCCAATTCATAAACTTATGTAGACCACCAGCAGCATCTACGATATCTTCACCAGGTCTTAACCATAAGTGATATGTGTTTGATAGAATTACTCCTGAATTAACTTCTTTTAGTTCTTCTGGAGATAATGTTTTTACAGTTGCTTGAGTTCCAACTGGCATAAACATTGGAGTATCATAATCACCATAGTTTGTATGTAATTTTCCTAAACGTGCTTTTGTATTCTTTTCAGTTTTTAATAAGTCATATTTAATAGGACCCATTTGTTCGCGCATTATTTCACTTTCTTTCTTTTTCTTTCATTATTTAAAGCAATGAAATTATTATTAATAGAAATATAATTATCATATTTTTTATTCATATCTATACGAATGTTTTGTGCAAGTGCTAGCTTATAATCATTGTAAGCTTCTTGGATTGGAACTTCATTTCTTAAAGAATTTAATCTATCTGTAAAATAAGAATTCCATACTAAACCTAGGGGTCTACAATCTTCGGTTAAGCAAAAAGCTATTTCTACTCTGATTTCTCCCTCATCCAAGATAAGAGAATCACTTACACAATAAATCTTATCTTCTTCATCATAGTAAGCAAATACATTTTCTAGTTCTACTTCACCAGTATATTTATTTCTTACTTTTGTATTATATTCCATCTTTTCATTCTTTTTCTTTTCATCTTCCATAAACTTAAACCTCACTTATTTACTTATTAATCTATGATTAACATTGCATCTCCAAAGGAGAAAAATCTAAACTTATTATCTACAGCATATTTATATGCATTCATAATATTTTCTTTACCTGCAAGTGCAGATACTAACATTACTAATGTACTCTTTGGTAAATGAAAATTAGTAATTAAATTATCTATTCCTTTGAATTCAAAACCAGGATAAATAAATATACTAGTTTCTGATACTTCTGGAGTAAATTCATCAAATTTAGATCTATTAGTTTCAAGTACTCTTGTTGAAGTTGTTCCTACAGCAAATATCTTCCCACCATTTGCTCTTATTTTATTTAATTTCTCACAAGAATCTTTAGATAGTACATAAGACTCAGTATGCATTACATGTTTAGATACATCATCAACTTGAACTGGTCTAAATGTCCCTAACCCTACATTTAATGTAACTGGAATAATTTCTATTCCTTTAGCTCTAACTTTATCTAGTAATTCTTCAGTAAAATGTAATCCAGCAGTTGGAGCAGCAGCAGATCCATAATTCTTAGCATAAACTGTTTGATACATATCTTGATTATCTAGTTTTTCATGAATATATGGAGGAAGTGGCATTGTTCCAAGTCTTTCAAGGATTTCCATAAGAATTCCTTTATATAAAAGTTTAACATGAGTAATACCATCAGGTAAGATTTCTGTTACTTCAGCTTTTAGCGATCCATCACCAAATGTAACAATAGTACCTATATGTAATCTCTTTTGTGGTTTAGATAAACATTCCCATTCATCTTTACCTAACTCTTTTAAAAGTAATAATTCTATTACTGCATGAGTATCAACTTTCTCACCAATTATTCTTGCTGGAATAACCTTAGTATCATTAATAACTAATGCATCTCCAGGATTTAAATAATCTATAATATCTGAGAATACTTTTTCTTCAATTTCACCAGTTTTTTTATGTAATACAAGTAGTCTTGCTTGGTCACGTTCTAAAAGAGGACTTTGGGCAATTAACTCTTCTGGTAAATAATAATCGAAATCATTAGTTCTCATGTATTTCACCTCTTTTTTCATCGTGTATAGTATACAATAGTTGCCCGTTTTAATCAAATATGTTTAAGGAAAAATAAAAAGGAAATTTAATTCCTTTTTGCTTAAAATAATCTATTATCACTTATACCAATATGTTTATAAGCTTTTTCTGTAGCTACTCTACCTCTAGGTGTTCTTTTTATGAATCCTTCTTGCATTAAGAATGGTTCTACTACTTCTTCAAGTGTAGATATTTCTTCTCCGATTGCGCTTGAAATAGTTTCGACTCCGACTGGACCTCCATTGAATTTTTCGATAAGCGTAGAAAGGTATTCAATGTCTATTCTATCAAGTCCATATTCATCTACTTTTAATCTATTTAAACTCTTTTTAGTTACTTCATCATTTATTTCATCTAAACCATCAACAAGAGCAAAGTCTCTTACTCTTTTGAATAACCTATTAGCTATTCTTGGTGTTTTTCTAGATCTTTTAGCTAGTTCTAAAGCTGCTGAATCAGTTATTGGCATATCAAGTACTCTACTTGTTCTTTTAACAATACTACTTAATTCTTCATCAGTATAATATTCAAGTTTATTTACTATTCCAAATCTATCTCTTAAAGGACTTGAAACATCACCAGCACGAGTTGTTGCACCAACCAAAGTGAATGGTGGTAAATCTATTTTTATACTTCTTGATGAAGAATCAGAACCTACAACTATATCAAGTTCAAAGTCTTCCATCGCAGGATAAAGCATTTCTTCAATAAACTTAGGAAGTCTATGTATTTCATCAATGAATAAGACATCCCCAGGTTCTAGAGTTGAAAGAACTGCTGCTAAGTCACCACTCTTTTCGATTGATGGGCCACTTGCTGTTTTAAAGTTAGCACCTAATTCATTTGCGATAATATGAGCAAGTGTTGTTTTACCTAATCCAGGAGGACCATATAATAAAACATGATCTAGAGATTCATCTCTCATCTTAGCAGCTTCAATAAAAACTCTTAGATTCTCTTTAACTTCTTTTTGTCCAACATATTCATCTAATATTTGAGGTCTTATGTTAGATTCAAATATTTCATCATTTCTTTTAGTGTCATAAAGTTCATTGGATTTCATATAACACCTCCTTATTTAAGCATTAATCTTAAAGCATCTTTTATTTGTTCTTCTAAACTCTTAGTGTAATCAATGTTAGGTAAAACTTTCTTAATTTCTGGCTTCTTATATCCTAAGTTATCTAATACTTCAACAAGTTCATTAGAACCAACTGATGCACTTTCATTACCAGAAACAGCAAGTTTACCTTTTAAGTCTAAGATAATTTGTCTTGCTAGTTTATCTCCTACCTTAGGGAACTTAGTTAAATATAAAACATTTTCTCTATCAATTGCATCTATGATTCCATCAGGTGAACCTGTTGCAAACATAGGAAGTGCAATCTTAGGACCTAATCCTTTAACATTAATAAGTTTTAAGAATAACTCTTTTTCTTCTTCAGTTTTAAAACCGAATAAAGCTTGTGAGTTTTCAGTTATATGATGATATAAATATACTTTATATTCTTTACCTATCTCAAAAGCATATGGATTTGATACATAAACATCATATCCAATACCATTATTATCTACTACTATTAAAGCAGATGTTTGATCTACTATTGTACCTTTTATGTAATTATACATATAATCACCATCCTGAAATAATTATATCATACATTCGTACGAATATATCTATTAATTTATTATTTTTCAAAAAAAATACTTGATAAAATCAAGTATTTTATATTTAAAGAAAAAATCTATTCTTCCGTATAATAAACCATTGCATGAATATCATCAGGAGACCATAAATGCCATTCACCACCATGTCTGGTTAGAGTATCATTTTCAGGATTATATGTATAAACCAATTTATTATTAATAACCTTTTTAGTTTGTTTAGTTATTGTAGTACTACTGGCATTTTTCATTTCTAATATATCTCTTACTTCAATATCAGATTTAATAGTAATAACGTTATCCACTTCAGTGTATGAACAATTATTACCAATATAAAAATAATAAATACCCCGTTTAGTTTCATAATCTTGTAAATATACTCCTGAAAAATCTTTAAAATTTAAATAACACCAACCATTATCACCAAAAGTTATTTTACCAGATTTATAATTTGTAGTTTTTACAATTATAAATTCTTTATTTAAATATTTTCTTTGTTTTTTAGTTGTTGTCTCAGTGGTTTCAGTTGTACTTTCAGGATTAATACTAATGCGATTATTTTCTCTTTTATCAAAAGTTAATACTAATAATATTATTATAATAAAAACAATTAATAAGCACTTAATAATTTTTTGAGAATTAAAATTATTACTATTTTTTATTTTTTTCTTAGTAGTCTTTTTAATATTCTTTTTAGTTTTCTTTTTAGTCATTATTTTTCTCCTTTGTAAAACATTTAAAGGAAGAATTTAATTCATCATCTACTGTAACTTCACCATTTTCTACAATCTTCATTCTTTCCGCAATTATATAATAATCATAGTATCTAAAAGTTGTTTCAATTTCTGTAATATAGCCATTATTATTTCCGCTAATAGTACATAATATCTCGTTTCCTAATTTATATGTGCAATCGCTCTTTCTTATAGAATCAAATTTTTCAGAAATACACGCTTTATAGTCATATGGTAGATTTTTATTAAAAAACATATCATAAACAACTATAGCTAAAAGTATAATAACGATAACTAGTAAAATAGATGATATAGGTAGTATATACTTATAAAGATTAAACTTCTTTTTATTCACTTTTTTCATTTGACCTGATCACCAATATTAATCACATAATACTTTCTCATTATAATAATATTCTTTATAAAGCACATCATTTATATATACTTCTAATTTTTCATATGCAATACCATTACCTACTGTTGTTTGAAATTTATTTCTATATCTTGTATTACCTGATACTCTTTCACAAATAATTATACCACCTGATTTACTACAGGATCCTAAATCCGACATCTTAAATTTACTCAAACATTTTATATAATCTGTAGAATTATCATCCGAATTAATTCCCATATGTAAAATACAAGGAATAGCAATGATAAAAATGATGCCACTTATAATTATACCAGTTAATTGCACGCCCAAATTATTGTTATTTTCACTGCTGTCATTTTGTTTTTTGGCGGTTTTTTTCTTCCCTTTACTCATATAAACACACTCTCCTAGTTGAATAATAATACGACCCCCCCCTCTGTCAACTTTGTTGACAACTTTTCATTTGTGTTTACACACAAAACAAAAAAGTTGCTAAATTAGCAACTTTTAAAATAACGATAATTGATTTGATTCACTTAAGTTTTGGAATACTCCTAAATCCTTAAGTTTTTCCATTGCACTTGTTGGACATTTACCTCTATTATGTAAATCTTCTTGAGATATAAATGGCATCTTTTTACGTTCTTCAATAATCTTCATTGCAACGTTTTCACCTAATCCATCAATTGCACAGAAAGGAATAATAAGACCTTTACCATCTTCAGTTATAACGAAATCTTTTGCTTCACTCTTTTCAATATCAATATTCTTGAAATAGAATCCTCTAGCACACATCTCTAAACATAAAAGAAGTGTATCTTTTTTGTCTTTATCTACATCTGATAAGTTTGGAGTTAAATCCATTTCATCTATTTTATCTCTGATTCCTTTTTCACCTTGGATCATTGATGCTACATCAAATTTATCTCTTCTTATTGAAAGGTATGCACAATAATACCAAATTGGATGATGTACTTTAAACCATGCAATTCTAAATGCACTTGTTACATATGCTGTGGCATGCGCTTTAGGAAACATGTATTTAATCTTTCTACATGAATCAATATACCATTCAGGAATATTATGTTCTCTCATGTATTCAGCATGTTCTTTCCATGTTGCTGGATCTTTACTTGCTTTACCTTTACGTACAAATTCCATTATCTTGAAGGCTTTACCTGCAGGCAATCCCCAAGCTATTAAGTTAACCATGATATCATCACGACAACCAATTACATTTTTAAATGGTACTTGAATTACTCCTTCTTCATTTGGAGTACATAAATCTTTAGCATTTCCAAGCCATACATCAGTACCATGAGATAGACCTGAGATTTTTATAAGTTCACCAAATGTTGTTGGTTTAGTATCTTCAAGCATTCCTAATGTAAATGGTGTACCAAACTCTGGGATACCTAGAGTTCCAGTTGGACAATATTTAACTCCATCTTTAATAAGACCCCTTAGTTTAGTTGGTTCTAAATCAATTGGATTTCCATCTGCTGTATATTTTCCAAGTATCTTAGGGCTTGTGAAAATAGACATTGTATCTAAGTCTCCTAAGTCGATATCATTTACATCTATTCCAGATAACTCACCTAGTTTTCTTAATACTGTTGGGTCATCGTGACCTAGTATATCAAGTTTAAGAAGGTCTGCTTCAATCTTATGATAATCGAAGTGTGTTGTTCTCCATTCAGCAGTAGGATCATCTGCTGGATATTGGAATGGTGTGAAATCCCAAACATCTTTATAACCCGGAACTACTACGATACCACCTGGGTGTTGCCCTGTAGTTCTTTTAACTCCAGTACATCCAATTGCTTGTCTTTCAACTTCAACATCTCTAATATCACATTTAATTAATTTTTTCTTCTTTAAGTCATCTTTAGAAGCAACTTTTATACCATACATCTTAGCTTCTTGAACTAAATCATTATATTCTTGATCTTCATAGAATCCTTGAACATAACCAAATGCTGTTTTATCTGCAACTGTACCAATAGTACCTGCTCTATAAACATTATCAGTACCAAATAATACTTTAGTATAAGCATGTGCTGATGCTTGGTTTAATCCTGAAAAGTTAAGGTCGATATCTGGTACCTTTTCTCCAGCAAATCCTAGGAATGTTGCAAATGGCATGTCATTTCCTTGGTGAATCATAAGTGTTCCACATTCAGGACAATTTTTGTTTGGTAAGTCATATCCACTTGCATATTTTTCAGCATAAGCATGTCCTTCTGAATCAACAAATTCATTATGACAACACTTAGGGCAATAATAATGTGCAGGTAATCCATTACATTCAGTAATACCCATCATTGATGCTACAAACGATGAACCTACGGAACCACGGGAACCTACTAAGAATCCATCATCATTTGAGTGTTTAACTAGCTTTTGAGCAATAAGATAAATAACGTCGAAACCTCCACCAATAATTCCTGTAAGTTTTAGTTTGGCTTTTTCTATTGCTTCTTCTTCACTTAATTCTGGTTCTTCTTTTTTGATTTCTTCAGTTTTAAGTTTAACTACTCCATCATATCCTGACATAATTACATCATGAAGATAACTTGAGAACATATTATCTCTTTCTTCTTCAGACATATTTGGATATTCTTCTTCCATATGAGCTTTAACTAAATCAGTTATTTTATCTCCATAGAATTCTTGAGCAATACGCTCTTCGATATTTCTTGGAAGTGGATCTCCATACATTGAATGAGCTTTATTAAATACTAAATCTCTACATATTTCTTGTGAATGTTCAATGATTGGAGAATAAGGTTTTTCTGGATAATCTATAACTTCAATTTCTTCAAGTTCAGAGATTATCTTATTAGGGTTTTCTATAACCATTTCATGTATTAACTTATCATCTTTTAAGAATGCAAATGCATCTAACATTTCTTTAGTAGTTCTAAAGAATTGATTTGGAATTGATCCATGTTGTGTAACACCAGTATTACTAAACTTAGCTAGTAATTTAAATGTTCCAGTTGATGGATCTATAGTAATAATATTTGCTATTTGAAGTTTTCTTAGAGACTTCTCAATAGCGCTTTTCTTATCATCTTCATTTTTTATTTGTTCTAGTTCATCGCTAGATTTTAACTCTTTTGGAGTTGAATAAATACTTAGGATATTCATTGCACTAATTGGAATAGATTTAAATCCATTAAGTACATAAATGTATTTTAAAATCTTTTTATCAAAATCTGATAAACTTACTCCATTTCTTTCAGCTTTCTTAATAGCTTCTTCAAGATTTGTTTTATTAACTGGAGTCTTTGGTTTAGACTTTAAGCATCTTGCTAATACATGTCTTCCTTTACCAGGTACATTTTGATTAACAATTATCTCTCTTGATAAAACGTCTTCTGGATTTAAGTTATGTACATCACCAGATGCAATTAACATCTTACCTGTTTCTTTAGCACACTTAATAATCTTTTTAACAAGTTTTACTAAATGATCCATATTATTAATATCATGTGAATCAATTAAATATTTATAATTATCAAGTGGTTGAACTTCTATATAATCATAGAATTCCATAGCGCGCTTTAACTCTTCTTCTCCACGAGTAAGTGCAATATTAAATATTTCACCATTAAGACAAGCAGAACCTACAAAACAATTTTCTCTTAATTCATTAACTAGTCTTCTTGGAATTCTTGCATTTCTACTTAAAAAATTAGTATTAGCAAAACTAATAATCTTAAATAGATTTTTAAGACCAGCATGATTCTTAGCAATTATAGTTATATGTTTAACTGAATCATAATCATTAGCTATGTTTTCAGTGAAAGTTTCCGCTGGAATATTTTCATACATTTGAAGGTTATCTTTATGACACCAATCAAACTTCCATGAATATCCTTCCACTCCATAATCCTCGAAAGGATTTTCTGGATTAGTATCACTATCCATCTTTATCTTAATATAGTTTTTATATGAAACCATATCTTGAATATTCTTCATATATCTTGGATTATTTTTAATAGATATACTTTCTAATAAACCTAAATCATTAAGTTCATTAAGTGTTTTAATGCCATCGATTTGTTTAAGCATACTATTAAAGATTAATGCAGTATTTTCAGAGTCGACATCTGCACCATGGTGTTGACCAACATAAATAGAATAATCTATTTTGTATTCTTGTAATCCGTTTGTAATAACAATTGGAATGTTGTTTTCAGCTGGATTAAGTTTAATCTTTCCAGTTTGAGATACAACGCTAAAGTCATCATTATTAAGGGTTACTTCAAAAGTAATATATTCAGTTTTAGAACCAATATATTTCTTGATTAAACTGTATTCTTTTTTATAACCTTTAACTACAGTTTCAGTTGAAACATCTCTGATATCTTTTTCAGTTGTAGTTATATTTAAAATAGATTCACCATCTAGTTTTACATCTTGGATAATAGCTCCAGCTTCTTCTGGAACATCAAAAGTAGCGTTATCTCCATTATCTTCATCGTCATCAGCGTCTCCCTCGCCTGTATCAACTCCATAGTTTTTACCTAAGGCAGCAAGTGAATGACGTTTTAAATCTCTATTAATAACTCTAGATAAATTTAAAGTATCTATGATTGGATTCTTTAGGGGACCTAAATCATATTTTAGATAAGCCATATCAAGCATATTTTTATCGAATTTAGCATTATGAGCAACTAATGGAAGATCTTCAATCCATTCTTTAAATCTCTTAGTTACGTTTTCCTCATTATCTGCATCTTTAACATCATCATCACTAATGTTTGTAACTCTAGTGATTGCTTCATCAATGTGATGCCCAGGATTAATAAGTTCATCAAAACGATCAACAACTTCACCATGTTTAATCTTAACTCCACCGATTTCAATCATAGAGTCACCTAAACCTGGGTTGAAACCTGTTGTTTCAGTATCGAATACTACGAATGTTTGATCTTTAAGAGGTCTTTCATCTGCATTGAAACAAACATTAAGGTAAGAATCAAACATATCAAGTTCTACACCATAAGCTGCTTTAAATGGTACGTAATTCTTCTTTTCATTACGTAATTCCTCGTTCATTTCTTCAAGTGCTTTTATTCCTTCGACATTACCTGACTCTCTTAATTCTTCGATAGTTTTTTCATTTTCTTTTATCTTTTCATCAAATTCTTTTTTCTTTGATTTGTTGTATTTAGTTACTTTATCAAATACATGTGGGAATGCTTGACAACAATCGTGGTCAGTAATTGCAATACCTTTATGTCCAAATTTAATAGCAGTATCAACTAACTTTTCTTCATCAATAACTCCATCCATTTGAGACATCATAGTATGTGCATGCATCTCAACACGTTTTTCAGGATAATCATCTTTTCTTGAAACAATCGGAGAATCAATACCTTCATAAGTTCTCATATTGAATACTAAGTCATGAGCATATTGATCATCTCTTACTTGTCCTGTGAAATGATACCAATTACCCTTCTTAAGTTCTTTCATTACTTTTGCATAGTCTTCTTCATCACTTGCAAAGTATTTACCTAAGATTGAAGATGTATTATCAGAAATTTTAAGATTAACAAGGTAGAATTCTCCACCTGCCTTCTTTTGTCTTACCATTCCTTCAGTATCTATAATATAAGCTTCAAGATTAACTGCATTTTCTTCTTTAACTAAAGTAGAAATTGGTACTACGCCTTCTCTTTGGTATTCTACCTTTTTCTTTGGTACCCATTTTTGATCTTTGTTGTTTTGATTAACAATTGGAATAGGAACTACTACTTCTTCTTTAGTTTTCTTTATTATTTTCTTAATTGCTTGTCTTTCAACATCATTAATATTACATTTTATATTAAAACCTGTGATACCTACATCACTTAAATCCTTTAGTATTTTCTTTTCTTCATTCTGAATGATAGTTCTTTCCATCGTAGATGTTACATCTACATTAATATAGTCATCACTAACAGTAATTAAATCAGTATCAATACCTGATAAAGATATTTGTTCTTTAACAATTTTCTTAAAAAAATAATTAAAGTATTCAAGTACTAATTCTGGATTTAAGTTTTCATACTTAATTACTATATCAATACTATTAACATCATCTAAACCTTCAGCACAAAGTTTCTTTAAACTCATCATTGAAGAAACTGGTATTATCTCAGGCGCATTTATCTTAATAGTCCAAGTATTAGTCTTCTTATGTATAATGCATGAATCAAATGATGCATTTTCAAAAGAAACAATATCGTTAAAACCTATTTTTTTGAAAAATCTAAGTAGTTTATCATCCATTTTACATCTTCCATTTCATTACTAATATTGTACCAAACATTAGTCTTAATTAACACTAAAACTTGTACTCAGAAACCATAAATTTGAGTAAAAAAAAACTAGAGATAACCTCTAGAATCTATATAATCATTTGTTTGGAAGATCATAAGCTGTATAGTCTAAGTTGTTTTATAATAGATAAATATCAAGTTGTGTATAAAGAAATAATTAAGTGTTTAGTGTTATCTATTATCTTCCGGGTAAATGACACCCACAAGTAGTAATTATACTCTTTTAAATTAAAAAAGCAAGTATTTTTTTACTTGTTTTTTAAATATACAATTTCACCATTTGAAAGTGTCGCTCTGAATGCATATCCAACAGTGTATCCACTCTTATTAAATAGTTCGATTGTTTCATTAGCTACGATATGAGTTCCTGCATATTCATCTGGAATATATTTATTTAAATCTTCTTCAAGTAAATTTAATAAGAACTTTTCAGCTTCATTATCTTCACCTTCAGGAATGGCTTTATCAAATAATTTAAATGCATATTCTTCAATGAAATCTTTATATTCAGGTTCAGTCTTAGCTATCTTAGTATCATTCATTAATGTATCAGTTCTTGAATAACCTTCTTTGATAGTTAAAGTAACTTTCTTTTCAGTTTTATTACCTTGATTATCACTAATAATTAAATCAATGTTATAAGTACCTATTTCTTCATAATCTTTATCGTCTTTAGTAGTTACATTACATGGCATAGAATAATCTTTACAACTAACTACAAAATCATCTAAACGATATCCTTCATCTTTACCAACAGTTAAGTTTTGAACTTCTACTTCTGGAGCTTTTGTATCTACGACTTTAATTTTACCTTCTCTTATTTGAGTTTTAGTTTTAACAGTATATTTATATTCTCCTACTGTTTCTACAGGTTCTCCTAATTTAAGTCCTTCAATTTCAATCTTATAATCACTATCACTAATTATTTTGCTAGTTACATAATCACGAGCTTTCTTAGGAAGTGTTGATCCTACTTCTAAAGTAATTTCATTCTTAATATGTAATGTGTTCTTTTTCATTAAGTAAAGTCCTAGAAGAACTGCACATACTATAATAACTAAAGTAATAAATAGTTTAAAAAACAATTCTTTTTTACTTAATTCTTCAACATAAAAATCTTCCATCTATATCCACCTCGAAAAATATATATTCTTTGTATATCCAACTTCATAATTATCAAATACTTCAATAATCCAAGATACAATAGCATCCATTATATCTGTTCCTTTACGTATTTTAATGTTAGTCATTTGAGCACGTAATTCTTTTCTAAAGAAATAATCATCAATATACTTATTCATAATTAAATCTAATTCCTCTAGTCTTTTAATAGCTTTTTGATCACTAGAATCAATTAAGAATACATATTTATGATATATTTCTACTAGTTTTTTAGATAAATCATCATCCTCAAAGAATTCAAAATTAATGATTTTATAAAAGTTTGGACAATGTTTTAATACTTGTTTGTTCTTTTTCATAACCAATCTACCCTAATTAATTATAGCATTAAACAAATAAAAAAAGTAGCATTTAATGCTACTTTAATTATTCAGCGTCTTTAACAGCTATTACTTCTTTTCCTTTATAACTTCCACATTTAGTACAAGCTCTGTGAGGTTTAATTGGTTCTCCACAGTTTGGGCAAGTAGTAATTCCTGGTAATTCTTTCTTTAAATGAGTACGACGCATTCTCTTTTTAGTTTTACTAG
>CAMKAT010000004.1 GCA_946410555.1 uncultured Caryophanales bacterium
TGTGCCAAGGATAAACCCTTTGGAATCCCGTTTAAGCACCAATACTACAAACTAACGTAAGTAGTAAAGGTGCCTTTTTTATTTCAACATTTAGTTTCATAAAAAAGAAAAATACTATCGCCACTTTCATTACTTCGTAACAAAACGTGCCACGTATTTTTTATAATCGGAAAATAGTAATATTACGATTCCTATAGGTAGAAATAATTCTACCTATTTTTATGTGATTTGTTGACAAATGTTATATAGTGTTATATACTGTTATATGTAAGGAGGCAATTCTTATGAAAATGATTATAAGTAATAGCAGTTCAGTTCCTATTTATGAGCAAATAAAAAATTCTATTATTGAACAAATTATGAATGATGAATTAAAAGAAGATGATGCGATACCTTCTATAAGAAGTTTAGCACAAGATATAAAAATAAGTGTAATGACGATTAAAAAAGCTTATGATGAATTAGAACAAGATGGCTACATTATTTCTAGGCAAGGAAAGGGTACTTTTGTAGCACCTAAAAATACAGAACTGGCTAAAGATAAAGCACAAAAAGATATTGAAGAATATATATCAAAAATTGTAGATATATCATCGAAATTTAATATATCAAAGGAAGAAATAATTGATGTATTTAATCTATTTTATGGGAGTGATAAATAATGAAATATGCTATAGAAATTAAAAATTTAAAAAAGAACTATCCTGATTTTAGTTTAAAAGTTGATGAACTAAAAATACCATCTGGTGCAGTGATTGGCTTAATTGGAGAAAACGGTGCAGGTAAAACTACATTAATAAAATCTATTTTAAATATTATAAAGAAAGATGATGGTAAGATTAAAATTTTTGATAAAGATTTAGAAGAACAGGAACTAAATATAAAAGAGGATATTGGAGTTGTATTAGATAATACTTTCTTCCCTGAATCACTTAATTCAAGAAACATAGATTCTATTATGCAAGATATTTATAAAAATTGGGATAGTAAATTGTTTTATAAATATTTAAAAGATTTTGGTATAAAAGATAATCAAATATTAAAGACAATGTCAAAAGGTATGAGAAAAAAAGTTGAAATAGCAACTGCTTTATCTCATCATCCTAAATTGCTTATATTAGATGAGGCAACAAGTGGACTTGATCCAATAGTTAGAAATGAGGTTTTAGATTTATTTTTAAATTTCATCAAAGATGAAGAACACACCATTATTTTATCTACTCATATTACAAGTGATTTAGAACATATTGCTGACCACATAATTTTTATTGATAAAGGAACAATTGTATTAGAAAATACAAGAGATGAAATAATTGATAACTATGGTATTTTAAAATGTGATATTGATGAGTTTGATAGAATTGATACAAATGATATTGTATCTTTTAGAAAAAATAAATATAGTTATGAAATTTTAATAAATGATAAAGATAAATGTAGAAAAAAATACAAAGATTTTGTGATAGACAAGATAACTATTGAAGATTTAATGTTACTTATGATTAAAGGAGGAAAGTAAAATGCTTGGAATGATAAAAAAAGATATATTTATGATAAGAAATAATTTAAAAACTTTGATATTCGCAATTTTTATTTATTTATTCTATACATTTATGTTTGAGGCGGATATGTCATTTATACTTCCTTTTATGATGTTGATGATATGTATTTCAACCTTTGGATATGATGAATATAATAATTGGTATTCATTTGCATCAGCATTGCCTCAAGGTAAAATTAACACCGTAAAATCTAAATATATAACTACTATTACTTTAATTATATTTGCAACTATTATAGGTATTATTTGTACTTTTATAATTAGCAATTTTAAAACAACTATTAATTTTAGTGATGCGATTTCATCTATAAGTGGTTGTTTATTTGCAATATTTATTTTAGTTTCTATGCTATTTCCATTTTTATTTAAGTATGGACATGAAAAAGGAAGAATTGCAATGTTTATTCTTGGCATGGGAGCATTTGCAGTAATTATTTTATTAAAAAAGGTTATAAATATAAGTATTCCTACTAGTATAATAACATTCCTTGATTCTTATGGATTAATTATCTTTTTAATATTATCTATTATTTTTATAGGTATTTCTTATTTAATTTCTAAAAAAATATTTTTAAAAAAGGAATTTTAGTTGTTTGTAATATTAAGATATTACGATAAATGATTAATTGATTAATATTCTTATATTATGTATAATAATGGTGACAAAGAAAATATAGGATATGCTAGGATTTGTGCACATTTTGTGCACATTAGATGAATATTTTATATAAAAAATGACAAAAATAGTACTTAAAATACAAAATGTTACCTGTCCACAAACCCTTGAAAATAAAGGAAATATGCATAATATTATAAGTATGTATAATATACTAAATGGCGCCGCATGTGGCAGTGGTAAGAAATATAAACAATGTTGTGGTAAATAAGCCAACGAACCCACATAAAATAAGAGGACCTAAACCTCTTATTTTTATGTTAAAATATAATTAGGTGATAATAATGAGAGAAGTGTATGATAAAGAATTTATAAAAAGATATTTATATCTTTTGGAGAATAAAGAATTAATCTTAGGATTATGTGTTGATTATGATATTGAAAAAGAATACTACCAAACTAAAATTAAAGAAAACAAACATTTATTAAAAAAGTTCAAAGATAAAACTTCTCCAGAGTATGAATTGATCGAATCATTCTTAGAAAAATCTAAAAAAGCATTAAAAGAACCAAAACCATATTTAATGAAGAAAGTTAATCCTGAGATACCAAAGATGTATGAAGATTTTCTATTTACAGATAATAGAATGGAACAAACTGATCTTTATAAATGTATCGAAGGTATAAAGAATAATCATCTATATTTAGATAGTATGAATACTTTGATCGAAAATCTAAGACAAAGAAGAAGTACTAATATGTATTTAAAAGATGTAGATCCATTTAATGTATGGAGAATCTTAGATTATGTTAGAACTAATTGCAATAAAGATCCAGAAACTTTATATGCATTAGATAAATATTATAATTTTGATAGATATTTTGTAACTGGTATTAACTGGAGAAGTGGATATTATCTAGAAAGTGATGAAGCCAAAGAAAAAAATAAATATTTACCATTATTTCCTAAGGTTGAATTATTTAGTTCATCATCTTTATATGATGATTTAGGAATATATTCTTATTATCAAAATGAATTTGAAGAAGAATCTGATTATAGAAATTATGCCGTTTGTTATAATTATGGAAATCTAGAAGAAAAAGACTATAACTTTAAACATTTCTTAGCAGTTAGAGCTATTTATTCTGAGAATCTTAAATATCATGCTAAGATAATTCTTAATGAAAGAAATCTAGATAAGAGAATAACAAGATCATTAACTAAGTAGACACAAGTCTACTTTTTTTGACCCAAGACTTGACTTTTTATAATAAATCGTATACGATATATTCAAACAAAGGAGAGATTGTATGAAATTTTATGACTTAAAAGTTAAAAAAAGAGACAACTCAGATTTATCATTAAGTGAACTAAAAGGGAAAGTAGTATTAGTAGTTAATACTGCTACTGGATGTGGATTTACTCCACAATATGAAGGTTTAGAATACCTTTATAAAAAATATAAAGAAAAAGGATTTGAAATCTTAGATTTTCCATGTAATCAATTTGGACATCAAGCACCTGGTGATAATGATGAAATCCATGCTTTTTGTACAGCTAAATACAATACAACATTTGACCAATTAAACAAGATTGATGTTAATGGAGAAAATGAAGATCCAATATTCACTTTATTAAAAAGCGAACAACCAAAAGAAGTGGTAAAAGGATTTAAAAATAAATTAGCTATGAAAGCAATTTATAAAATAAGTAAAACAAGAGTTAAAGACTCAGATATTTCATGGAACTTTACTAAATTCTTAGTTGATAAAGAAGGTAATGTTGTTAAAAGATACGATCCTACATTTAATCCTAAAGATATAGAGTCAGATATTATTGAATTATTAAAATAATGGATAAGTTATTATTAAAGAATCAATTATGTTTTCCTTTATATCTTTGCTCTAAAGAAATAATTAGAAAGTATACACCATTACTTAATAAAATAGATTTAACATATACTCAATATATAGTAATGATGTATCTATGGGAAAACAAAGAATGTAATGTTAAAGAATTAGGTAAGACACTTTTACTTGATTCAAATACATTAACTCCATTATTAAAAAAACTAGAAAGTAAGGACTATATAACTAGAAACAAATCTAGTAATGACTCTAGAAATACAATAATATCTATCACAGAAAAAGGATTAGAATTAAAGAAAAGTGCATTAGCTATACCAGATAGTATGATTAAATGTGTAAACTTAAGTGACGAGGAAGCACAAACTTTATATAAAATACTTTATAAAGTTTTATATAATATAGAAAAGGAGGAAAACTAATATGGCAGTTTTAGAAGTAAATGAAACAAATTTTAAAAGTGAAGTTTTAGATTATAATGGAAAGGTATTAGTAGATTTTAATGCTGAATGGTGTGGACCATGTAAAATGTTAGCACCAGTTTTAGAAGAAATTGCTGAAACTAATAATACTGTTAAATTTGTATCTGTTAATGTAGATGCAAATGAAAGAATTGCAGCTGAATATAATATAATGTCTATTCCATGTTTAGTTATGATTGAAAATGGGAAAGAAGTTAAAAGATCAGTTGGTCTAGTTCCTAAAGTTGAACTTGAAAGATTCATAGGTGAATAATATGGTTGATGTAATAATTATAGGAGCAGGTCCTGCAGGCCTAACTGCAGCCATCTATGCTCTTAGAGCAAAGAAAAGCGTGTTAGTTTTTGAATCTAATATGGTTGGTGGACAAATAGTAAATACTTTAGATATCGAAAATTATCCAGTAAATCCACATATTAGTGGATATGATTTTGCTACTAATTTAAAGAAACAAGCTGAAGAACTAGGAGCTACTATTATTAATGAAAAAGTAGTATCGATAGAAAACGATACTAACAAAAAAGTAAAAACAGAACAAAACGTATATGAAGGAAAAACTATAATCATAGCAAGTGGCTTAGAGAATAGAACACTAAGTATTCCTAATGAATTAGAATTAGTTGGGAAAGGTGTATCTTTTTGCGCTACTTGTGATGGTAATTTTTTTAGAGGTAAAGATGTTGCAGTCGTAGGTGGTGGAAATACAGCACTTGAAGATGCTTTATATTTATCTAACATTGTTAATAAAGTATATTTAATCCACAGAAGAAATGAATTCAGAGGAGATACTAAAACAGTAGAACAAATTAAAACTAAGAGTAATATTGAATTGGTATTAGAATCTACTATCTCAAGTATTAATGGAAAAAATGCTTTAGAAAACATAGTAGTTTTAAATAGAGATGGTTCTATGAGAACAATTCCGATATCAGCTTTATTTATTGCTGTTGGTAAAAAACCAAACACTGATTATTTAAATGGACTAATCAATACAGATGAATCAGGATTTATCATTTCAGATGAATCTTGTAAGACTAATATCGAAGGCATATTTGTTGCAGGAGATATAAGAGAGAAAAAGGTACGTCAATTAGTTACTGCAACAAGTGATGGTGCAGTTGCAGCCCTAGAAGCAATTAATTATTTAAATAATAATTAATGTGCTATAATATCTTTTAGATATTTAGGGAGGTTTTTTATGTTTGAATTAGATGATAAAGTATCTTTTTCTTTAGTAAATATTTTTGATGATGAAGGTGCATTATTAAATTTGTCTTATTCTTTACCATTAAACAAAAAAATAGAATTACCATCAAATGTTAGAGAAGTAAGTTTATTTGAAAGCCATCTAGGTAGAATTAATGCTGGATTTGTTTCAAAAATATTCTATGTTGGTAAAAAGATGAAATTAAAAGACATATTTAAAAATAATAATAAAGTAATCTTTACTGCAGAAAGCAACTTTAATAACAGTAATGAAGAAGTATTAGTTAGAATCTCAGAAGACGGTACAATAAATGCTTTAACTAAAGTAGAAGAGGGTGCAGTTGTTGTTCCTAACGTAGAAAGTTTAACAGTTTTACTAAACTATGTTTCAAGTGAAGTAGAACACATTAATGATTCTGTACAAAAGATTAAAGAATTACATAAATAATGTAATTCTTTTTTTATTGTGATATTATTATTTTAAGGTGTGAGTATGAAAAAAGTAATAAGATTTTTAATTTTAGTATTAGCTGTTTGTGGTTTATGTTTTTCATTAATTAAGATAATTAACTGGAAAAAAGATGTAGATGATAATAAAGATACACAAGAACAAATTCAAGAGTTTGTTCAAATAGAACCAGAAAAAGATGAATTCAATATAAATTTTGACGAGTTAACAAAGAGAAATAGTGATACTATCGCTTATGTTTATGTTCCTAATACTAATATTAATTATGTTGTTGTTAAAGGAACAGATAATGCCTTTTATTTAAATCATAACTTTGATAAAAAGAAAAACTCCGCTGGCTGGATGTTTATAGATTACTCTAATTCCGGAGATGTAAGTGATAAAAATATAGTTATATATGGTCATAACATGAAAGATGGCTCAATGCTTGCTAATTTAAGAAGAACTATTAATAAAGATTGGTATGAAAATAAAGATAATCATACTATTACATATATTAATAAGAATGGATTGTATAAATATAAAGTATTCTCTCAATATATAACTACTGAAGCAGAAGAGTATTACATTAAAACTTCATTTGAATCTGAATCATCATTTAAAGAATTTGTTAAATCAATAAAAAGAAGATCATATAATAGCTATGATCTTGATATAGATTCGGTTAAATCAGTTCTTACTTTCTCTACATGTTCAAGTGTTGGAGATGGTAGAGTTGTTATGCATGCTGCACTTGTTAACGAATAATAGAATTTAAATCTAAGATAAGTATATCTTTATACTTATCTTTTTTAATGTAACTATTTATTTCAAATAGACATATAAGTTTATCCTCATCTAAATATATTTGTTCTAACATCGGAGGTAATTTAATAGATTTAATAAATGTAAGATTAGAATCTTTATCATATTTGTAAATTGTTATTAATGATTTGTTAACAACACCAAATGATGAAGAAACAATTAAATAATGATTATTAAGTGTGATTCCTTGAACTAAATCTTGAAAATTTGGTATCTCTTTTATTAAAGTTTTTAATTCTTTATCATATATTTTTAAAATACTATCTTTTTTAGAATTAAAATTACCTAAATAAAGTTTATTATTAAAGTATGTAATATAAGCACAAGCTGTTTGATCAAAGATATTTTTTAGTTTATCGCTAACATCAATTCGTTCTATCTTTGGGATAACCATATCGTATTTAAGTATTTCATCTAAATCAAATATACTTACGGTTCCATGTTTGTCAGTTATATAAATAGTCTTTTTACCATCATATGCTATTCCACCAACGTGAGCATTGTTATATAGATTAGTTTTCTTAATTAATATAAAGTCTTCATCATATATAAATATAATTGAGTTAGAACCTTTCTTATAAGCAGTTATAAAGTACATATTCTTTACTTTAGTAATCCCTTGAAATATGTAAGATTCATTATCAAGTTTAAAAGAATCTAATAAGAATTCCGAATATTTTTCTTTAACATTATTCTTTTTCATGAATAAATCTATAGATGCACTTATAATTTTCTTATTCATACAATCACCCTATTTATATTAATATCATATCATTATATATGTTATAATTAAAATGGGAGTGATGAATATGAGTAAAAATTCTATATATGTTATGGATTTAATATCTTATTATGTATTATCTGTTATTGGAGTGTTTATTGGATATAGTAATCTTAATTTTGTAGAATCTATTGAATCTGAATACAATATATTCAATGTATATACATTTAATCCTACGAATGAAAATATAAGCTTTATAATTATGACTATAGCTACATTATTCTTATTATATTTTATATATAGAGTTAATAAAGAAATAAGAGGACAATCAATATTCTCATTCATAGGGAAAGAAGTATTACTATTATTTATAATACTATTCCTAGTATTCTCTTATGCAGTAATGCCATTCATATTCATGATTGAGTTACCTAACCAAGTAATTCCTACAAGTAGATTAACTGAGATTATTAAATATGGTTTCTTACTTTTACCATTAGTCTTCTATGTTATTAATTTAATTTTAAATATAGTTTTAAAAATCAAAGGTGTTAAAGAAGACTAGACAATTAATTTTCAAATGATAAAATTTAAGAAAGAGTGATTATATGAATAACGAATATTTAAAAAAATATAATGATTTATTAACTAATTTAACTGATATTGGGAGGTCACTTTGACCTTGATGGTAAGCAAGAAGAATTAAAGAGTTTAGAACTTGAATTACAAAATCCGGACATATGGAATGATATGTCTAAATATAATGATTTAAATCAAAAATATAATGAATTGAAAAAAGAAACTAAAGAATACTTAGATTTAAAGAATAGTATTAATGACAATATAGAGTTTCTAACAATGTCTCTTGAAGATGATTCAATAGATATTAGTGACTTTATAAATGATTATGATTCAATCAAAGAAAAACTTGAAGAGTTTGAAACAGCTTCTTTATTAAATGGAGAATATGATAAAGAAAACTGTTATTTAGAAATACATCCTGGAGCTGGTGGTACCGAATCTTGTGATTGGGCTAACATGCTACTTAGAATGTATACTATGTTTTTTGATAAGTTTGGATTTAAATATGAAATAATTGATAAACTTCCTGGTGAAGAAGCAGGAATTAAATCAGTTTTAATTTATATCAAAGGAACTAATGCTTATGGATACTTGAAAAGTGAAATTGGGGTTCATAGATTAGTTAGAATTAGTCCATTTAACGCTAATGGAAAAAGACAAACTTCATTTGCTGCTGTTAATGTTACTCCAGAGTTTCCTGATGTTTCTAAAAATATTGATGTTAATGAAGATGATTTAAGAATCGATGTTTATAGATCAAGTGGAAATGGTGGTCAGGGAGTTAATACTACTGATTCAGCAGTAAGAGTAACTCATATTCCAACAGGTATAGTTGTTACTTGTCAAAATGAAAGAAGTCAAATCAAAAACAAAGAAACAGCAATTAAAGTATTAAAGAATAAATTATATGAAATAGAACTAAAGACTAGGGAAGATAATATAAATAGTCTTAAGGGAAATAGTAATATAGATTTCGGTAGTCAAATTAGAAATTATGTATTAGAACCATATACATTAGTTAAAGATGTAAGAACAGCTTATGAAACAAATAATGCATCTAAAGTATTAGATGGTGATCTATATGGATTTATTAATGCATATTTAAGAATGAAGAGGTAAAGATGAAAAAGTGGTTATTGTTGATACTTAGTTTAGAATTAATTGCTATTAGTTATATAGTATTTATTATTCCAAATGGTTTTATATCATTTGGTGTCGAGGGAATAGCTAGTCTTATTTATAGAATAAATGGAGTTAATCCTGCGATAAACATTATAGTAATAAATGGAATACTTATTCTTCTTATATCTATATTATTAGATTTTAACAAGATTAAGGATTATATTATTCCAGCTTTATTAATTCCTATATTTATATTTATTAACATGTTCCTATTTAAAAACTATGATATTAAGTTACCTGAGACTTCCATTACACTTTTAGTTGCGGGTGTTATCGGAGGTTATGGATATAGTTTATTATATAGACTTGGATATGGAGCAAGTATTATTTTCTTACTTGAAGAACTTGCTGGTAAATATACTAAGTTCCATAGTAAAGTATATTCATGGATATTAGATATAATCTTAATATTTATACTTTTTGCAATAAGTAATTATCGAATAGCAACATATTCATTTATAATTATAGTAATTATTAAATACATGATTACAAAGGCAAGATTTGGAATTAATGATTCTAAGATGTTTTATATAATTACTTCAAAAGAATCAGAAGTTAAAAACTATATATTACATGTTCTAGGATATGAATTAACAGTGTTAGAATCTCGTGGTGGATATACTAAACATAAAAATAAAGTATTATTAACAGTTATAAATAGAAATGATTTCTATAAATTAAAAACTGGTATTAAAGAAATAGATAATAAAGCATTTATAGCAATCACTGATACATATGATGTTATAAATGGTAAATCATTTTAGGGGGACTATATGAAATATTTAAAAGCCTTAATTCTTATTTTAGTAGTATTTATTACATGTGGATGTGGTAAAAGAACATCAGTTAGTCCTCAAGACTTTTTAAATAAAGCAAAGGATTATAATTACACAGATGTTAAAAACTCAATAGATTTTGCAGATGCTGCTTATAAAATCGAAGGGGATAATAATTTAAGTGTTTTATACATTAAATGTAGTAATAAGAATACTATTAAAAGAATGTATTATGATGAAACTAATAATGTAACTAAGAAAGCTGCAGCTGAGCTTGCACTTGAAGATAAAAGCAAAACAGAGTTTAGTTTAGATGATATTGAAAAGAGTATTACTAAAGGTGATAACTATACAATCGCAGGTTATGATCTTAAGAGTACTTATTATAGATTAAGCTGGATAGATGATACAGTTATCATTGCTAGTATAGATATAAAACATAAATCTGATTTAGTTAATTTTATGAAATCTATGAATTATTAGTATTGTAAAATCCATGTATATCATGGATTTTTATTATTTAATAGAACAAAAAGTATATTATGATTATTATGAGGTAATCGATATGGAAGAAAAAAATATAGGAGTTTCCTTAACTAAGATAATTGAAGAAGGTGAATTACTTGCTCAAAACATCGATCGTGGTGTTAAGATAGCAAAGGAAAAGAACACACTTGAAGCAATTGAAAAGATAGTTAAAAAAGTGAGTAATTTTTATAACGATATTAATTCAATTCGATTAAATGGCGATAATAGGTCTAAAGTTATAAGCATCTTTAAAGCGGTTAGACCTGCATTAAATGAGTTAAATATTTTAAAAATCAATTTAAGTCAAAACAAAACAGAAGTTCAACCAAGTCCATCTATGTAAAGGTGGATTTTTTAATGTTTATTTAATTTACGTTCAGTATATTTTTACTTGAGGATGTGGTAGAATTTAGTTAAGGTGAAGAATATGAAGGAAAAGGTATTTAAGACATTAGACGAACAGATTGAGATACTAGAAAAGAAAAATCTTAAGATTGATGACGTTGATTATGCAAAAAAGATATTATTACGTGAAAATTACTTCTTCCTTATGGGGTATAGACATTTATTCTTAAAACAAAATAATAGATCACAATTTATAGATACAACTGAGTTTAGAGAAATCTATGCTTTGTTCTCATTTGATAGACAATTAAGAAATATTATATTTAAAAATATTTTAATAATTGAAAACAATGCTAAGAGTATATTCTCTTATGTATTATCTCAAAAACATGGTTATAAAGAAAAAGATTATTTAAAACCAAGTAGTTATAACCATAGTCCAGAAAAACAAAGACAAATTAGCGATTTATTAAGAAAGATGAAAAGACAAATAAATGTTAATGGAAGACAACATGAAGCTACTAAACACTACTTAGATAATTATGGATATATTCCTTTATGGGTAGTTGTAAAAGTATTATCTTTTGGTATAACTTCTGAATTATACACAATTATGAAAAGAGTAGATCAAGAAGAAATAGCTGAAAAATTCCAAATTTCCGTTGAAAACTTAATAGCTTTCTTCCCAATTCTTTCTAACTATAGAAACCTTTGTGCTCATGAAGACATTCTATATGAACACAAAACTCAAAAGGTTATTCCAGATAATAAATATTTAGAATATTTAAATATTCCTAGAATAGATGGAGAATACATTTATGGTAAAGGTGATGTTTTCTCTGTAATAATTATCTTTAAATACTTATTATATAAGGATGACTTTAGAATGATGATGAATGAAATCAACTATGAAATTGATCATTTAAGTGGGGTATTACATTCCATCTCTATAGATAATGTATTAGATAGAATGGGATTCCCTAACAATTACAAAACACTAGTAGATATAGATTAGGAGATTATTATGGAAAAAAATAAGAATATTAATAATAAGATAATTATAATAGGTATAGTAATAGTATTTTTACTTGTAATCGTAGATTTAGTGGCACAAAATGTTCCATGGAATAATCTATTTGAAAAAGAAGTAATAACTAAAGAAAACAGAGATGTTACTATTACTGATACTGGAATAGCAGAATCAGTTGATAAATTATATGATGCTACAGTTATAGTTAAGGTTGGTAACCAAGCTGGTCAAATAGCAGGTTGGGGATCAGGTGTTGTTTATGACACTGATGATACTAAAGCTTACATTTTAACTAATCACCATGTAGTAGAAAATGCATCAAAGATTGAAATTGAATTTACTAATGAAACTACTACTACTGGAACATTAGTAGGTGAAGATAAAATTGCAGATATCGCAGTTGTAAGTGTAGATAAAGATAAAATAATTAAAGTTGCTGAAATCGGTAAGAGTGCTGATATAAGACTAGGAGATACAGTATTTGCTATTGGTACTCCAATTCAATTATCATTTAAATTTACAGTAACAAGAGGTATCTTAAGTGGTAAAGATAGACTAGTAGAAATGTCTAGCAGTTCACAATCTTATTTCTCAAGAAATACAGAGTCTTGGTATATGAATTTATTACAAATTGATGCATCAATTAACTCAGGAAACTCTGGTGGTCCACTTGCTAATGCAAATGGTGAATTAATTGGTATTAATAATAGTAAGTTATCTTCATCATATACTTCAACATCAATTGAAAATATGGGATTCTCAATTCCAATCGAAGATGCTTTAAACATTGCCTCTCAATTAAGAAATAATGGAAAAGTTACTAGACCATTCTTAGGTGTTAGTATGACTAGTGTAGATCTTGCTAGTAGAGCAGGTATTAAACTTGATTCATCAGTAACTGAAGGAGCAGTAATTGTTGAAGTTCAAAAAGATTCAGCATCAGATAAAGCTGGACTTAAGAGTGGAGATGTAATTACTAAGTTTGGTGATTATAAAATCAAAGATTACACATATTTAAAATATTATCTATATAGATATAATGTTGGTGATAAAGTTACTGTTACTTATATAAGAAATGGTAAAGAAGCAACAACAGAAATGACTTTAAGGGAAAGTTAGTTAAAACTTTCCTTTTTTTATGTTATAATACTAACGAATTGGAGGAATTTAAATGTCACTTAAAGCAGGAATCGTAGGTTTACCTAACGTTGGTAAATCAACTTTATTTAATGCTATTACAAAACAACAAGCACTAGCAGCTAACTATCCATTTGCTACTATTGAACCTAATATTGGAGTAGTTACAGTACCAGATAAAAGATTAAACTTCTTAAATGATTTATATCAACCTAAATCATTAGTACCAACTGCATATGAATTTATTGATATCGCAGGATTAGTTAAAGGAGCATCTCAAGGTGAAGGATTAGGAAATAAATTCTTATCACATGTAAGAGAAGTAGATGCAATCGTAGAAGTAGTTAGATGTTTTGAAAATAGAGATATTACTCACGTTGAAGGATTAGTAGATCCAATCAGAGATATTGGTATTATTAATACAGAACTTATTTTATCTGACTTAGAAATTGTTGAAAACAGAATTGCTAAGATGGGTAAGAAAGCACAAATGACTAAAGATAAACAAGAATTACTTGAAATTGGTGTTTTAAATAAATGTAAGGAAAACTTATTACAAGAAGTTCCATTAAGATTAGTAGATTTTGATGAAGATGAATTAGTTGTATTAAAGGGTTTTCAATTTATTACTGCTAAACCAATTATTTATGTAGCTAATGTATCCGAAGATGAAGTCGCTACTGGTAATAATGAATATGTTGAAAGAGTACAACAATATGCATCAAAAGAAGGTGCTGGAGTTGTAGTCATGTGTGCTAAGATTGAAGCTGAACTTGCAGGTCTAACTGATGAAGATAGAGAATTATTCATGGAAGACTTAGGAATTAATAATTCTGGATTAGATAAGCTTATATTTGAAACATATGATTTATTAGGGCTTGCTACATTCTTTACCGCAGGTACAGATGAATGTAGAGCATGGACATTTAAGAAGGGCATGAAAGCACCTGAATGTGCTGGAATCATCCATACTGACTTCCAAAGAGGTTTCATTAGAGCTGAAGTTATGAGTTATGAAGACTTAGTTCAATATGGAACTGAATTAAAAGTAAAAGAAGCTGGTAAAACTCGTCTTGAAGGTAAAGAATACCTAATGCAAGATGGAGATATAGTATATTTCAGATTTAACGTATAAAAGGCACTGTATAGTGCTTTTTTATAATGAAATTTAAGGTTTACAAAGGTTATTCTCTTTGTTATAATACATTGTGAGCGAAGAGCTCCTTGTTTATTCGTGGGAATAAACCAAAGTCCATAAGGAGGTGTAAGAGAATGAGAAAATACGAAATGATGTTCATCGTAAAATCTACTGTAGAAGAAAACGTAGCTTCAGCTGCTGTTGAAAACATTAAAAATATCGTTACTTCTATGAAAGGTGAAATCACTAAATTCGACGATTTAGGAAATAAAAAATTAGCTTACCCAATTAAAAAGGAAGTAACTGGTTCTTACTATGTTATGTACTTCAATGCTAATAACGAAATTATTTCTGAATTAGATCGTAAATCTAGAATTGACGAAACAATTTTAAGACATTTAATAATTAAATTAGACGAGGAATAAAATATGAATAACGTATGTTTGATAGGAAGATTAACTAGAGATCCTGAATTAAGAACAACTGCTAATGGAACAAGTACTACAGCATTTTCTATAGCTGTTGATGGTTATAGAAATCAAAATGGTGAAGTTCATACTGACTTTATTAACATCGTTGTTTGGAATAAACAAGCTGAAAATGTTTGCAAATTCGTTAAAAAAGGTTCTCAAGTAGGAATTCAAGGAAGAATTTCAACAAGAAGTTATGATGCTCAAGATGGTACTAAGAGATACGTTACTGAAGTTGTTGCTTCAAATGTTACTTTCTTAGGATCTAAAGCAGACAATGCTTCTACTAATTTTGAAAGTAGTTCGTCTTTTGAAAATGCTGAAACAGCTGATTTCTCAGAAAACACTTATAGTGATTTCGATGGAGATACAACATTAAGCGAAGATGACGACCTACCATTCTAGAAAGGGCGTAAATTATGAGAGATTTTTATAAGAAAAAGAAAAAATTAGCACAAATTTATGATCCAAAAACAGTAGACTATAAAGATGTTAACATTGTTACTAAATTTATAAATGAAAAAGGTAAAATTTTACCTAGAAGAATGACTGGCGCTACTGCTGCAGATCAAAAACATATTGCTAAACAAGTAAAAAGAGCTAGATTCATGGCTTTAATTGCTGACGTTAAATAAGAGTTATTTATTAACTCTTTTTTTATAAATAAAAAATCTAGGAGTAATCCTAGATTTCTTTTTCTATTAATTCAATTATTTCGTTTCTTAATTCTTCATTAGATTCTTTCTTTAATAGTGAATTAAAGTTTGCAAATACTATTAGTTTAGTAGCTTCACTCTTTGATAAACCTCTAGACATTATATAAAATAGTTGATTATTATCTACTTTTCCACTAGATACTGAGTGACTACCATTAACATCTTCTTCAGTACATAAAAGCATAGGTAAGCTTTTAGTAATTGCATTATCGCTTAGTAATAATACATTCTCATATTCTTTTCCAAATGCTTTCTTACATCCTGATTTAAAGTCTATCGTAGATTTATAATTCTTTATAGCTTTATCGTTTAGAATACCATATGTAGTCATATTAGATTCTGTTTTAACGCCTTTTAATTCGGTTAAATAATTCATATCTAATAATGAATCATCTTTGCCTATATAAATATTATTTAAGTTATTTGAAGAACTAATATCTTTAAGATCAGTATAATAGTTAGTAATTCTCTTGTTACCTTTAAGGTCATATAAGTTATGGTTTATAAAACCTGATTCTTCCACATTATTTTCTATTGCTATTAAGTTATTAGAATCTTTATTAATATTAGCAACTATAGAAATGTCTAAATGCGCATTCTTTTCAACATTATTAATTTGTTTTAAATAGTTAAATGCTGGAGTATCATCTTCAGATATAAACTTTATAATGAATTTAGATTTAGAGGATTCTTTAGCATTAATATTAATCCTACTAAATAATTTATTAGCATCGTTTGTGAAGTGATATTCGATTATACAATCATTCTTAAGTTCTTCGTATTCTTTTACTGTGATGTTTATTTCATAATCTAATGTATCTTCAAGACCGATTTTTGTTGTTTCATTAGTATTAGGTTTGTTAATATCTATATCTATTTTATCCATTTCATCACTTACAATGTTTATAATGTTTAATTTATAAACAAGTGGAATATCTAGATCAACATTAATATTATTAATCATAAAACCATTTGTAGTCTTAACTGGAGTTTCATTTAATATATATTTCATCATGTACCTCCTTAACCTATGGTTCCTTCAAGTTCTAAGTTGATAAGTCTATTCATTTCAACAGCATATTCAACTGGGAACGATTTAGATATTGGTTCAGCAAAACCACGAACTATTAATGCTTTAGCTTCATCTTCAGATAAACCTCTAGACATTAAATAGAAGATAGCTTTATCGGATATTTTACCAATTGTAGCTTCATGTGAGAATGTTACATCATCAGTTTCTATTTTATTAACTGGGATAGTGTCAGATCTAGATATTGAATCTAACATTAAAGATTCACAATTAAGACTAAGTTTAGCATTCTTAGCGTTCTTCTTAACCCATTCATAACTTCTGAATGTACAGATACCACCATCTTTAGAAATAGATTTAGAATTTACAACACACGAAGTATTCTTTGCATTATGAATTACTTTAAGTCCTGTATCTAAGTTTTGTCCATTTCCCGCGAATGATATTGCGGTAAATTCACATTTAGCATTTTCTCCATTAAGTACACTTAAAGGATATAACATAGATACTTTAGAACCAAATGAACCCATGATCCATTCAATCTTAGCATTTTTACCTACGAAACATTTCTTTGTATTTAGGTTTAACATGTTTTTAGACCAATTCTCAATTGTTGAGAATCTTAAATTTGCATTATCATTAACGAATAATTCTACACATCCAGCGTGAACGTTAAGTTCATTATATCCAGGAGCAGAGCAACCTTCGATAAATTGAAGATCAGCACCTTCATCTACAACTATTAAAGTGTGTTCAAATTGACCAGCCCCAGGAGCGTTAAGTCTAAAGTAAGATTGTAATGGGTAATCTAACTTAACTCCTTTAGGTACATAAATAAATGAACCACCTGAGAATAGGGCATAGTGAAGTGCTATATATTTATGATCATTCAAAGGAACTGCTTTTGAGAAGTATTTCTTAACTAATTCTGGATACTCTTTGATAGCAGTATCAAAGTCTGTGTAGATAACTCCTAGTTTTTCAACTTTTTCGGATAAGTTATGATATACAGCTTCAGAGTCATATTGAGCTCCAACACCTGCAAGGGATTCTTTTTCAGCTTCAGGAATACCTAATTTATCGAATACATTTCTAATATCGTTAGGAACATCATCCCAAGTCATTTGTTTTTTGGTTTCAGGTTTGATATAAGTAGCAATTTTGTTTATATCAAGTTCAGTAAGTTCAGGACCCCAATCAGGATTATTAAGTTCATTAAATAATTTTAATGCTTTTAATCTTATATCTAATACCCAATCAGGTTCTTCTTTTTCTTTTGAAATAAGTCTTATAACATCTTCTGAAATTCCTACACCTTTTTTGATATATTTAGTTTCGGTTTTAATGTTATAAATGTTTTTATCTATATTATCAATTCTAGTTTTCATTCTTTAATCCTTTGATTATTTCTGAATATCCTTCTTTATCAATTCTATTAGCTAAAGTATGATCACCACTTAAAACTATCTTTCCATCAACTAAAACATGAACATAATCTACATCTAAGTTTTTAAGTAACTTAGTAGAGTGAGTAATAATAATTACTGAATTATTATCGTTTTTAAATAAATTTATACCATTAGACACTATATTTATAGCATCAACATCTAATCCTGAGTCTGTTTCATCTAAGATAGCAAGCTTAGGATTTAATACTAACATTTGTAATATTTCATTCTTTTTCTTTTCACCACCTGAGAATCCAACATTTAAATCTCTTGTTGTATTCTTAGTTGGAATACTAAGCTTATTCATGAAGTCTTCAACTTCTTTAGAGAAGTTATATAGATTTACTTTTTCTTCACTAACATTTTGTTTAGCACTCTTAAGAAATTGTGCTACTGTAATCCCAGGAATCTCTTCAGGAGTTTGGAAGGACATGAATATACCAGCTTTAGCAATATTGTTTACTTTTTCGTTAGTAATATCTTTTCCATCAAAAATAATAGTTCCTTCAGTTTTTTCATATTCAGGATTATTAAATATTGTATTTGCTAAAGTAGATTTACCTGCACCATTAGGTCCCATGATTACATGAATTTCACCTTTATTAACTGTTAAATCTAAACCTTTAAGTATTTGTTTATCTAAATCTTTAACTTTTGTATGTATATTTTTAATTTCTAATAGTTTCTTCATAGTTCCTCCTTATAAAAGATCCTTTAGTGTTTTATTATCAAAGAATTCATTTAATGTATTATCTAAGTCACACCATAACTTCTTAGAAATACATGTGTCTTTTTTATCACAGTTATTATCGCAATCAACAGTTCTTATTGGGCCTTCGCTTGCTTTAATAATTTCTAAGATAGTGTATTCTTCAGGGCTTCTGTTTAACTTATAACCTCCGCTTGCTCCTCTCAAGGTATCAACAAGTTTAGCTTTAGTTAAAAGAGCCATTATTTTTTCTAGATATTTTAAAGAAATAGATTCATTATCTGATATTTCTTTTAAAGTAATAAAGTTATTTGAATTATAATTCTTGGCTAGATATATCATTATAATTAATGCATATCTGCCTCTCGTAGAAATCTTCATAAAATCACCAAAAATATTATACTACCAATTTGGTAGGAATTACAATAAAAAGAATGTAATTCTTAGTTAAGTTATATTGCTTATTTATTTATAATTAAATATACTTTAAATAGGAGAATATGTATGGAAGGTATAAAGATATTTTTAGCTATATTACCAGTGTTTATATTTGCATTATATGTTTATATACATGATACAGAAAAAGAACCAACTCATATGCTTATTAAAGCATTTGTTTTTGGTATGTTAATAGCTATTCCATGTATGTATGTAGAAAGTGCTTTATCATCAAGTCTATATTTTTTACAAAAATCTTATATAACAAGTTTTCTATATGTACTTATAGTAATTGCTCTTGTTGAAGAGGGTTATAAATTCTTAGCTACTTATATACTTTTTTATCATGATAAAAATGTTAATTATACATTCGATATGATAGTTTATACTACATTCTTAGGATTAGGTTTTGCTTTCTTTGAAAATATAATCTATTTAAAGACATTACCATTATCTTCAGTAATATTGAGAGGATTTACTGCAGTTCCTGTTCATTTATCATGTGGAATAATCATGGGATATTATGCATCACTTATGAAAACTGATAAAAAGAAATTTAAAAAGAACTTATTAAAAGCTTTGCTTATACCTATTCTTATTCATGGTTTTTATAATTATTATCTAGTTTATATATCAACATTAATTAGAAAGTTATTTACTTATAATCAATCTATAATGATTACTTATTCATTACTTATATTATTACTTGGATGTTTATTCTTATCTGTACATTATGTATTATCTAAATGTTCTTTAGAAGACAAAAAAATAAAGGTTAAAAAATAACCTTTATTTTTATTTACCACATAACTGTATAACTACCATCGGAAGAGTAGAAGTTATCTAAGGTATTAATATATCCATATAATCTATATAGATCAGAATTTCTATCAGTATAACTTAATTTATTAATTCTAACTCCTTTAAGAAGTGATTCAGCAATATAAATGTAATTATCATCTAGACCTGCGATTAAAGCTGTATGGCCATCTCTTGCAACAATATCACCAACTTTATATTTTCTAGCATTAGCATATTCATATGTAAGTTCATGCATTTCTCCGATATCACTCATATCATCAATACCGGGGCTAATACCAGATCCAATATCACCAACATCATGACCACTATTTAGCATAGCCCATGTTACAAATCCTGAACAATCTAATCCATTAGGATATAAACCTCCGATAGTCCAACCATATTCATCATCGTAATTAACAAGTCCACATCCCCAGATTGCTGGTCCAGAATGGACTTTTTTTAAGTCTTTAAACTTAGATTCGTTTAGATATAATCCTATATGATAATATCTTCCTTCGCCATCAACATATCTTTGTCCATTAGTGTTATTAAGTCTTCCATGTTCAAAGAAGTATGGAACTTTATATCTAAAATTTAAAGTAATAAATCTTAATACTTGAATCATAGCCGCTCTTGAACCAGGTTCTTCAGCGGTAACTCTTGATTCTAATATTTTATCTAATAATTCATTTTCTTCTTTAGAATATCTATTGCAAGGAACCTTACTTTTATTATCATCAAGTTCTGGTTTTCTAATAATATCAGTTACTATAACTTTGATTGTATCACTAACACCATTCTTAGTAGTTACCTTAACATTAGTAGTTCCTACATTGTTACCAGTTATTTTACCGTTATCTACTTTAACAATGTTTTCATCATCACTTGTCCAAGTTACTTCTTTATCTGTAACACTTCCTATTTCTTCGAAAGATAATCTTAAATTATATGATTCACCAGGAGCTAAATAGTATTCATGTGTATGTATTTTTATTTTAGTTATTTCGTTTATTTTAATATTTATTTCTTTATAGTCATTAGTAAATGAATTTTTTACCTTTAACTTATATTCACCGTCAACAACATTAAATTCACATTTACCATTCACAGGTTTAACCCATTCATTTTCATTAATGGCACATACTGAATCTAAATAGTTATTATCTACATCCATATAAACAGTTAAACTATTATCAGAATTAAGACTACTATAACTTATGTTAGATATCGTAATTGGATTTAACATGAAAAAAGATAGGAAACATAATAAAGATACAAATATAATAACTGTCAAAAAAAATATGACTTTCTTCATATCAAACTCACCTTAAATTAATTATAAATTATAAATAATAAAAAAACTATAAGATTAATATCTTATAGTTAGTTTTTTCTAGAAGCCGTGGCTAGCTCCTCCACCAGAGGAACCGCCACCTCCGCCTCCGCCGCCTCCGCCACCAGAGGAACTATCGGATTGAGGACTATAAACTCTTTTTGTACCAGTTTTAACAATATTAATATTACTTATTGCAACTGATTTTTCAATACCATTAAATAATTCTTTACCTTTAGCTTTCTTTATTGAAGATGTACTTAATACATATATATAACAAATGAATGTAGCAATTGTTATTGATATAAATATATTAGACATCATCTTCATTGGTTCAAATATTTGTTTACCAGAAAGTAATGTATATATTTGTTTAAATGCATTGTTAGCACATCCATAGTAATTACCATTAGTAGCATATCTATATACATTAGATACAATTGATTCGGCTTTATTAGTAGTTATAATATTATAGTTCTTTCCATCACTAAATACACTTAATTGTCTTATTTTCATATTGATCATGAAAATGGTACCGCTAGTTGTACCAAAATTACTATGATACCAGTCTTGTGCATATTTGTTTGGATTGCTAGTTTGTACACTAACTGAAACAAATCCAGCATTACCAAACTCACTACATAACTCTAAAGTTTTTAATAATTCTTCTTCTTCAGAATCTGTTAAAATATCTGCATCATCATCAACAAAATATTTATAACCACTTGATTCATTATTTCTTACCTTAGCATTTTTACCTAAATCAGCATTATTATATGTTGAAGTTATATTATTAAACTCATCTTCTAAATCATCTAAATCATAATCATCGTCATCATCATAATAACTAGTAGTTTTTGAACTTTTAGTAGTAGATGAATAACTGGTTCTTGTTGTACTTGTGACTACACTTGCTTTACTAGTTGTAGTAACTTCTTCAGCCATTACTGTTGGTATAAATACAAATAGTAATGCAATCATTAATACTTTAATCTTATTCATCTTTATCACCACCTCTTTTATTTAATTGTGGTAAAGGTCTTGCTATAAATGTATTATGTTTATTAATGATAAGTCTAAAAATAATAAGTATTAAAGCAAGTGATATAGATGCAGCAATATAGTAAAACTCATCTTGGAATGGATGGAACATTAATATAATTAGTGAAGGTATACCAGATAAAAATAATGGTAATCCATATCCTTTAGTTTTATTTTTTACCTTTTTAGCTTTCTTTGCTTTTTTATTTCCTTCGATAATCATTTCCTCTTTATTATCTGCATTTGCTGTATTTTTATAATTATATCCTTCATCATTAATTCTATTTTCTTTTTCATTTATATGTTTTAAATCAATTGATTGTAGGATAACTGCTATTACTAATGCAATAATGGCTGCAATACAAACATAATTTGGAGTTAATGTTAAGAAATATTGCATTACTGCAAAAATAGGTATAGCTAGTAATAATACAGCTACTAAATATTTCTTAAAGTCTACTGGAATATCTACTGCTGATTTACCAGTTTGACCATTAATAACTGCATAGTGAATTCTATCACCTTTTTTATTTTTAAATGATGCAAAGTAAACAGGGAAGAAACCTGTTCTTTTATCATTAATATGAGAACTTACTTTCATACCTGTAATTGAATATGGTCTAAGTTCTTTAGTTCTAGAAATCTCAGATACAATATCATCTGTTACTGTTTTTAGTGCATCATCGTTATATATATCATTATCTACATCACTAGTATCTGCATAGTTACCAATTAAATAGTTATGATTAAATTCTTCTTTACCATCTTTATAATTAAATGGTATTGCTTGACTTACATCATCACTATATGAAGAAGATAAATCAAATGATAAACCATCATAATCAGCATCTACTTTACCTGTAATACTATATACATCATAGATTACATAATCACCTGATCTATGAGAATATCTTTCTCCCTTTGCTTCAAAGTTTTCATGAGTTTCAATATCATATATTTCATAAGGCATATAAATACCTCTGAACTTCTTTAATATAATATCTTTCTTAAATTCATTTGGAGCAAACATAGATTTATTAAGTTTTTCTTTGTATAAATTAATAGCTTCATCTTTAGTTTTCTTAAATGGTATAACTACCTTAGGATTAAGCATATTAATTTCACTTTCAATTAATGCTTGCGAATCACAGTAATTACAGAAAGTAACTGCTGTATCATCAAAAGTTACTAATTGAGCACCACATTGTGAACATGTAAAACATTTACCTTTAGTAGTACCTGTATCATATTCAGTTGCAGTTCTCTCAGTAGCACCTTTAACTTTGTTAATTTCTTTCTTTGGGTCGAACTCTGAATCACAGTAAGGACATTTAACAACTTGTCCTTTGATTTCAAAATCCATCTCCCCACCACAATGAGGACATTTTATCATAGTATCACCAATTATAATTCTACCAAAATTAGTATCTTTTATAAATAAAAAAACAATTACTTTTCAGTAATTGTTATCCCATATATATTACATATGAATAATAAATAATAAATATAATTAAGAAACTTAATCCTTCCTTTTTAGATATCTTATGATCATTAAAAGAATATAAGAATAAAAGTATAGAACTTCCTAAGAATACAAGTAAATCTATAGGATTAAAGTTTATTTGATTAGTTCCTCCAAAGATAGTAATTGGAATACCTATAACCATACCTATATTAAATATGTTAGAACCAACTACATTACCAATGGCTATATCAAATTGTCCTTTTCTTGTAGCAGTTACTGAAGTAACTAACTCTGGTAGAGAAGTACCTAATGCAATGATAGTTAAAGATATTAACTTTTGAGAAACACCTAAAGCTTCTGCAATCTTAGCAGCTGAATCAACAACAAAGTTGGAACCAAGTACTATTGCTATAATTCCTCCAAGTGTAAAAATAATAGCTTTTCCAATAGGTAAATACTCTTCATCTTGATCATCATCTATCTTATGTCTAGCAAGACTTATTAAATAATAGATAAATATAGTAAAGAATAATAATAGTACAATACCATCACTTCTAGTAAATGCATTTTCATATCCTATATTAAATAACTTATCTGAAAGTAATACACAAAATAAAGTAGTTATTAACATAGTGATAGGTAATTCTTTTTTAACTGTATTATTCTTAACTGTTAAAGAGTGAAACATACTACTTACTCCAAGTATTAAAAGTATATTTAATATGTTAGAACCAATAACATTACCAAATACTATATCGTGATTACCTGAGATTATAGATTTTATTGATACTGCAAGTTCTGGAGCAGAGGTACCAAAAGCAACAATAGTTAAACCAATAAGCATTTTTGATACTTTAAAGTTTCCTGCGATACTAGATGCACCATCTACAAATACATCAGCACCCTTAATTAATATTACAAATCCAATTATTAGTAAAAATATATTTAAAATCATATTAAAGTCCTCCATAAGCGAATTATACATATTAATAAAATAAAAGTAAATTATTTTTAAAATATATGTTAAACTATATATTACCTAGGAGGTAAGTATGGGAAAGATAGATGTAAAATTATGGATAAAATATCATAATCATCCAAAGTCACATTATACAGATGATGAACTTAGAATTATTAGAAAAACTGATGTTTTTATATGCTTCTTAGTTCCTACGAATTTGCTTGAAAAAAGAATTAATCTTGAAGAAGTAAGAAATTGTTCTCCCTTAAAAAAATTTAATTTACTTTCAAGAGAATCAGAATATTTTGGTGTACCTCCAGAAGTAATTAGTATTAAAATTGATGAATTATTAAATGAAAATATCAATGAAATAAAGAAAGAGAAAAAAGAAGGAAAAATTAGAACTCTAATTAATAAAATAAAAAAACATTAACTTAATTGTTAATGTTTTCTTTTTGTATATTTATTATTTAAGTAAAGCTTTTTAGCCATTTCTTCATAATTAGTATTTAATTCATCGTTACAATCATAAATGAATCTACATTTATCTTCATTTAATTTAAAATTATTTTTGAACAAAGAATTAAACTCAAGGTAATCTTCACCATCGAAGTAAGAACCACCAAGTGAGAATTTCCATTCTTTTAGATTATTTAAAAGATTAGCATTAATATTATCTATTGATGAAAAAATACAAAATGTACCATCACCAAATAATTGTGCATTCTTTAAATATTTATACTTTTCAACAAATTCTTGATATTCCATAAATAAATCTAAATAATCTTTAGCAGGAAATCCATCAACTTTTACTTCATCTCTATAAAAGTTTTCATTGTTATATGGAAGTCCTCCGCTTGTAACGAAAGTCTCTATCTTTCCATCTTTTTCTAAGATATTAAAGTAAGTAAAGTTATGATCAGTCATTATTGGTTTTTCTACATATATTTCTACATTTTTAAAAGTGGAATCACTGTTTTTATAATCTAATATAATTGAGTTATATTTTCCTAATTTAATCTTTCCTAATTTTTCATAATCTTTTTTAAATCTCATATATTCATCATTAAAGCTTTTCATAAAATCATATACTGATATAGAGTTTTCTAAATTAGGTACTTGCTTCTTTATATCAAAGTCCACTTTACATAGATCTTCTCTTGTAATTGTATCAGTAAATATTAAGTTACTAGTATTCACAAAATCATTTCTTTTATCCATAATACACTTCCTTAGAATTGATTATATCATAGTTAATAATAAGTAAATAAAAATATTACAATAGTATTCAAATACTTATATATGTTATGATAATTAAAAGTATATAGATAGGAGATAGATATGAAAAAAACAGGTTTAATTATAATAGGAGTAATCGTAGTTGTACTAGTAATGTTAATTGGATTCTATGTATCAACTTATAATTCAATCATTGGATTAGAAGAAAGAGTAAATACAGAATATTCTAATATTAATGTTCAATTAGAAAGAAGAGCAGACCTTATACCTAACTTAATAAATACAGTTAAAGGTTATATGGCTCATGAAGAATCTATTATCAATAGCATTACTGAAGCAAGAGAAAACTTAGTTAAAGCAAATACAGTTTCTGATAAAGCTGCAGCTAATGAATCATTAACAAAAGCTTTAAATAATTTAAATGTAATTGTTGAAAATTATCCAGATTTAAAATCTAATACTAATTTCATTCAATTACAAGATGAACTTGCTGGTACTGAAAATAGAATTGCTACAGTAAGAAGAGATTATAATAATGTAGTTAAAGAATATAATACTAAAATTAAAACTATTCCTTCTTCAATCGTAGCTTCTATGATGGGAAGAACTTCTAAAGATTATTTTGAAGTAACAGATGAATCTAAAACTACAGTTCCTTCAGTAAACTTTAATTAATAAGGTACTTCATGAAAAAAATACTAAAAGTATTGTTAGTATGTTTAATAGTTTTTACTACTCGTGTATTTGCTATTGAAACAACCGAAGAATTTTATATTAATGATTATGCAAATATATTAAGTGAAGAAACTGAAGACTATATTCAAACTAATAGTGTTAGTTTAGCTAATGCTACTACAGCACAAATCGTAGTAGTTACAGTACCTTCATTAAATGGTGTTTCACTAGAAGAATATTCTACTAATCTTTTTAGGCAATTTGGAATCGGAGATAAAGAAAAAAATAATGGATTACTTATTTTAATTGCTCTTGAAGAAAGAAAGTCTAGAATTGAAGTAGGTTATGGTCTTGAAGGAGTTTTACCTGATGGTAAAACAGGTAGAATTCAAGATGAATATATGATTCCGTATTTTAAGGATAATAATTTTGATGAAGGAATACTTAATGGTTATAAAGCTTTATTTAAAGAAGTGGCTAATGAATATAATTATGATGCTAGTAATATTAATCCAATTCCAGTTGAAAATGAAAAGGATGATACTTTTCTTAACTTTATAGCACTTCTTTTAATAGGTAAAATATTTTATACATTTATTATTCTTGGAACCGATTTAATTACTGCTAGAGAAAAGATGACTCAATTTATTATTTTAGAGATTTGGTCAATAGGTGTAGCAATGGGTAGTTATCATTATGCAGGTGATGCAGCATTCATGCTGATAGTTGTAGGGACATTATTTAATATACTTGCAGTTTTAGTTCACTTTGTAGACTTTGGTTCTGGTGGTTATAGTTCTGGTGGTTATCACGGAGGCGGCGGCTTCTCATCTGGTGGTGGATTCCATGGCGGAGGAGGTTCATCCGGAGGTGGCGGATCTTCAAGAAGTTTTTAAGTAAAATACTATCTTTATGATAGTATTTTTTTATATAATAATATTAATTAATGATATACTTTAGGTGAGGCGATAATATGAAGCGTTTAAAATATGTAATTTCTCGTATATTTAAAATGGATTTTAAAAATATGTTTAGAATTGCAAAAAAAATAAGTAAAAAGGCAAAAAGACCTAGATTATTTATTCTTATAGATATGGTTATCTGTGGATTTAAATATGGGGCAGGTTATTATGACTATCAAGAATTTGAATTCTATTTATTAAAAGGTAAAGAAAGAAAAACTTATCTTACTAGAGCTAAGAATAATCAAATAATTAGTACATATAATGATAAAAAGTTCTTCCATGTATTAGATAATAAAATAGAATTTAATGAAAAATTTAAAGACTATATAAATAGAGATTATATGTTTATTGATGATAATTATGATGAATTTGAAAAATTCTTCAAAAGTCATAAAACTATCATAGCTAAGATTATTGACGGTGAAGGTGGAAAAGGAATTGAAAAGTTCACTTATACTGATTCCACTGAATCTAAAAAAATATATAATTCTTTAGTTAAGAAAAATGAATTATTAATTGAAGAATGTATCGTTCAACATGAATCAGTAGATAAGTTATATTCAGGTTCAGTTAATACATTAAGATTATTTACTTTCTTTGATGGTAAGAAAGCTTATGTAGTTAATCAAATATTTAAATTTGGTAATGGTGGAGTAACTGATAACTTCAGTAGTGGCGGTATGTATACATTCACTGATGAGGAAGGTGAAGTTATTGTTCCTGCTATTGATAGGGAAGATAATACTTTTGAAGTTCATCCTTTAACAAATGAAAAAATCATAGGTTATAAAGTTCCTCATTTCAAAGAAGCTTGTGATCTTGTTTGTAAAGCTGCAAAGGAAATTCCTGAGATTAAGTATATTGGTTGGGATGTAGCAATTACAAAAAAAGGTCCTGCTATTATCGAAGGAAATTCATTCCCTGGAGTATTCCAAATTAAACCAAGTTTCTTAAGAAATAAAGGATTAATAACTAAATATAGTAAATATATGAATATAAAATAAAACACTAACTTAAAGTTAGTGTTTTTTCATTGTTATAATCTTGTTTGAAATTTAAGATAGGTATTTCTATAATTTCATATTCATTATATGAATAATTTCTATAACTATATAATTTTTTTACATCATCTTTAGCATCGTCGGAATAATCATTTATATTAAAGAAATTCATGTAATAAGCTAATATTGCTTCTAAATCATATATATAAAAATTTGAATATTTATTCCTTAATGCAATAATCTTTATATTTGATGGTGGAATAATATCATTATAACAACAATTATCAGGTTGACTTTCGTCCTCAACTTTTATTCCTTCAATAGTAAGAAGGCAAGGAGAACCACCTAAATAGTTTTGAAAACTTCCACAATTCCTTACGTCTTCAATTCTTTTAATTGTCAAATTACATTCATCAATCATAAATGTATATCCTGGATTATATCTTTGAATATCATTTTTACATTCCTTAATTATCTCTGTTCCTTCTATTCCTACTATTTTTAAATAATAGTTAAGTATATGTGAAAACATTTGAATTGAATTTTTTATACCTTTTGATAAAAATACACCGCAATCTTTATCTTGAATAGAGTATGATCTGAAACCAGATTGAGGTATTAGACCAAACTGCATAATGCTATTAAAATTATTTAAACTTGTAAAATGATAATATTTATCCATAAAACCCCTCACATTTATGCATATTCTAGCACTAATTATTTTTAAGTCAAATAAAATAAGAACGAACTAAATAGTTCGTTCTTTTCAAATTATTTATAAGTTGTAATATTCTTTTATAAAACCTATAATATCAGAATTGTTTTCTTTTACTTTTGGATCTTCCAATAATTCATCTAAAGTAAAATATTTACCTTCGATATCAGCATTTACTTCATAGAAGTAATGATGATAAGTTCTATTTTCATTATGAGATACAGAATATTTATCATGTACTTTATCGAATAAAAATTTTACATTATCTGTATTATATTTTTCTTTTATTTCTTCGATATCATTTCCTTTTATATTAGGAAATAAATACATATCCCATCTTTCATCATAGTAATTTAAAAATTTATTATCTTTTTTTATTAAAATTATTGAATGTATGCTCTCCATAATGTTCTCCTTACTTATTTTAAATTATAGCAAAAAAATAATAATCGAACTACAAAGTTCGATTATTATTTTATGCATTAGAAAAATAGATTCAAATTTATAATACTTCTATTTAGCAATCGGAGTATTATTCTTTAAACTCTCTTTTTCATTTTTTAGATGTTCTTTATATGCTTTTCTAATTTTTAATGGTGTATTTAGTTTTAATTTTCTTTTCCCATTTTTATCTATAACTAAATATTCTACCCATGGTGCTTGATCAGCTGTGAACAATCCTTTTTGATTCATAATATCATCTCCTAATGATATTATACAATAAATAAAAATACTTTTGTACTTAGTTTATTTAATGACAAATGTAATAATATGTTTTATAGTAATATTGTAATTAAAGAAAGGAGTGTGATTAAAATGTTTATAATTACAAATTTAAATAGATTTAATCACATTTGTGGTTAAATCTTAGGAAGGAACTAAGATTATGGAAAAAGAGATATGGGATTTACTTATTAGTAAGGCAAAAGAGGTAAGAAATCCTAAAGTAATCTCACCATTCATTGAAGGCGGACAAGTGGGTGCAGCAATACTAACAAAAGCGGGTAATATATATACTGGTGTATGTATTGATACAGCTTCTACATTAGGAATATGTGCTGAGAGAAATGCTATTCATACCATGATTACTAATGGTGAATCAAAAATTGATAAAATAGTATGTATTGATTCTTCAGGTAGAGCTGGATCTCCTTGTGGAGCATGTAGAGAACTAATTATGCAATTAGATAAAGATTCAAAGAATATAGAAATTCTTCAAAATGAAGAAACATATGAAGTAATTACTATGGAAGAATTAATGCCTGATTGGTGGGGATATTCTAGATTTGAATAAGAAAACACTAACGTAAAGTTAGTGTTTTAATATTCTTAATGGCACCTTTAGTAGTTCGTTGAGAAACCATACAGGTTTCTTTTTTTATGTATGTCAACTAATTAAGTTACGTCATCAATTCATTATATTTTTATATTAAGTAGATTTAAATATCTACTTTTTTATGCATGTAAACAAACTCTACAAATAGTGTGGATACTTTTATATAATATGGATATACAATGTAGTTGAAAGAAGGAATAATATGGATCAAAAAAGAATAGGACACTTTATAGCTAAACTTCGTAAAGAAAATAATTTGACTCAACAAGAATTAGCAGATCAACTATATGTAACTGATAGAGCAGTTTCACACTGGGAGAATGGAAGAAGGTTACCTGATATATCATTATTGAAAAATTTATCGGATATATTAGGTGTATCTGTAAATGAATTAATAAGTGGCGAAAAATTTAAAGATAATAATATAATAAAAAAATCTGATGATAACATTATAAAAACATTAAAGGATAATAAAAAGAATAAACAATTATTTAAGTTAATTACATTTATTTTAATTATCATGTTAATATTATTGATTGTATTTGCTAATATCACTTTAAAGAAAAATATAAAACCAAAAATCAAAATATTTAGTATTAATGTTCAACAAAGTGAAAATACTAAATGGAATAGTAATGAACAACTACATATTAAATTGTATTATTTAGATTCGGTTGATTTGTGTACAGAAAATGGAAATTGTTATGATATTTTTTATGCATTTGAAAATAATGCCATGGATAGAATTACTTTATCTAATTATTTAAATAAGCAAGTTGAAATTAATGCTTTAAAAAGTGAAACATTAAATGATAGTAGGAGTACAATTTATTCAAATGATTATTATGAGGTTGTAATGTGTAATACTCAAGAAAGTAATAATGATATATTAGTTGGAAGGCCAGGTTTAACAGATAATTTAAATGGAAATATATGTGGCTATAAAGGAATTAATATTAACAAATTCCATAGAGTATACCACATCAAATCTATCAAAGAAAGTAATAAAGATACTATAGATGTTGAATTAACTGACGATAATAAAAAATATCATGTAGTAAATATCATAAATAAGTATGATATATTACCTGGACATGATTATGAATTTACTTTCGGCACTTATGAAAATTTTTCTGAAACTGTTGAAAACATATTTAATTATTCAATCATATATAATGTTGAAGAATATACATTAGATGAGAGTATTTCTGAATACAATAGTAATAAAGATGAAATCAAAGTAAATGAAAAGAATACCGGTGTATTAAATGAGATTCCAGAAGCATCTATGTATATTAAAAAGAATAGTATGAGTAAAACTAAGGCTACAGTTATCATTGAAGATTACTCTAATGGTCAATACTTTTATGGTTCTTTCTATAAAATTGAAAAGTATAATTCAAATGGAGAATGGACAGATTTAGTATATATCAATGATAAAAATACTTCTTGGAATAGTATGGGATATAAACCTGATAAAACAGGAATTATCAAATATGAACTTGATTGGAAAGAATTATATGGTGAATTAAGTGCAGGAAAATATAGAATTGTAAAAACCGCTGTTAAGGAAAGCGATCCTTGTACTAATGGCTGCAAATTATATAATATTTCTGTTGAATTTAATATTGAATAATTGGAATCAAAAGATTCCTTTTTTTCATGGTATAATTTATATATATAAATGATTATTCTTCAAATGTTAAAATACATTGCTTGTAGCAACGGTATATTTATAATAAATTGAACTTGATGAAAGGAGAAATTTAATATGTTAAAAGATAATTTAAAAATATTAAGAAAGAATAAAGGTCTTTCACAAGAAGAATTAAGTGTTAAATTACATGTTGTTAGACAAACAATTTCAAAATGGGAATCAGGTTTATCTGTTCCAGATGCTGAAATGCTAGTAACAATATCAGAGTTATTTGAAACACCAGTAAGTGAAATCCTCGGAGAAAATATTGAAAAACAAGAAAAAGATGATTTAAAAGTAATATCTGAAAAATTAGAAGTGATTAATGAACAATTATCAAATTATCAAAAGGAGAAAAGAAAGCAAAAAAATAAAATATTGATAATTATAGATATAAGTATCATTTTACTATTCATATTGTTGGCAATATTAGGCAGTCCTTATCTGACTTGGGACTATAATATTACAGAATGGGCAATATTAGGAACTTTCTACCATGCATTTGAATGGATGTTTATGAGACTAGCACCTATTGTTGTAATAGTATTAACAACTATTATATTAATTAAAAAGAATAAATAGCATAATAATTATAATATAAATAAAAAACTCTAACAATTAAGTTAGTGTTTTACTTTTCTAAATGGCACAATAATCATAAGGGTTTAAAACTTTTTTTAATTATTATAATACAGGTAATCATTAAATATGAAACAATGATATAATGTTGTTGAGGTGTCTTATGGATAAGAGTTTATATGAAATGATATTTAAGAGAAAGTCTTTTCATTTATTTCGAAATATAGGTAATGAAAAAATCAGCAATGATGAATTAAAAGATATTGAGAATAAATTTAATGATTTAAAACCACTTGTGAAGGATATTAAAGTCAAAATAAAAATAGTTAAAGATTCAACTACTTGTAAAAGAGGACAAGAGTATTGCATACTATTTTATTCAGAAAAGAAAGATAATTATCTTCAAAATATTGGTTATATAGGAGAACAGTTGGATCTTTACTTAGTATCTAAAAATATCGGTACTTTATGGTTTGGAATAGGAAAAGTTGAAGAACCTAAAATTGACAATTTAGATTTTGTTATTATGATTGCTATTGCAAAGGTAGATAAAGAAGATAAATTTAGAAAAGATATGTATAAGAGTAAAAGAAAAGCATTATCTGAAATATGGGAGGGTGATAATCTTCTAGATATAGGAAATATCGTTCGTTTTGCTCCAAGTGCATGTAATACTCAACCATGGAGAGTTGAATCTTCTGATAATATATTAAAAGTATATAGATATCGAAAAGAAGGTAAAAGAGGAATAATGCCTAAGGATATGGTTATATACTATAATCAAATAGATATTGGTATATTCTTATGTTTCTTAGAATTATGTTTAGAGAAAAACAATATATCTTATAACAAAAAAATATATGTAGAATCAAATCATGAAAATGAAAATAATTTAGTTGCTGAATATATAATAAAAAACACTAACTTTTGTTAGTGTTTTATTTTCTAAATGGCACGGTAATCGAACGAGTTTCCAAATTATAATTTACCACTTATTCAATTTCCTTTGCTGTTTAAATTATACTATATATTTATAATTTTAACAACCTAGTTAGCAAAACTTTCACTAACTTTTTTTAATAAATTAGTTGGCTCTGTTAAGTATAAATATATAGTCTTTTCTTTTTCAATAACACTTTTTGGTTTTACTTTGATTATCTTAAATAATAATACATCTAAATAATAATCATAATCTTCTGATAATGTATATGCCATTAACTTATGCTTTTTCTTTAATAATTCAATATATTCCAAAGCATCTTTTTCATGTTTCATTGTTGATATTGAAGCCTTATATACACCAGTACCAATTATTTTATCAACCATATTTCCATTAGTATAATCTAATAGTTCATTAACTTTATTTGGTTTTAATTTTAAATCTGTTATATCAACCGATGTTATTTTATTTCTTGATGTCTTATATTCCTTAATTGTTATTTTATCTACATACTTTCCTATAAACTCACATTTTGTTTCATAAGATGTCATATTCCATAATTCGTTTAAATCATTTTTTGTTAATGCTTTTCTTTTTTCTTCAATAATACTTTCATCTATTGCAAATCTTAATCTATGGTCTAATCTACAATTATTAAAATCATTTGCTGTCTTTTTATCAGTTATATAATAATTCTCACTAATTAAATTAGATAGTTCAAATAAGTTATTTAATTCACTCATAAGTGCCTTTTCTATAAGTTCTTCTCTAATGTATGTTCCACAATCTTTGCACTTATAATATAGATATTCAGTTTTATTTGGTTTCCTTGTTCCATTACAAGCCATTATTCTTCCACATTTAGGACACACTAATCTTTGTATAAATAAATATCTTTTTGACCTATAATAATTTCTGCCATTTCTAAATATCATATCTTGGCAGTCATTAAATAAATCTTCTGAAACTATTTTAGGAACAATATCTACAATTTCTATTGTTTCTTTATTATCAATACTTTTTCTATATTCATAAGTACCCATATAACATTTATTATTCAATATACAAGATATAGAACTATCAGTCCAACTTCTATATGTTATTTTTTCTTCATTTGTATTTTTATCTTTTCTAATAGATGATATTACATTAGGATACTTTTCTTTTAATATATTAGATATTTGAAAATATGTTTTTCCACTCGCACATAGTTCAAATATTTCTCTAACTATTTTTGCTTCATCTTCATTGATAATCCATTCTTTTAATTTCTTTCCATCATCATCTAATTTAGTTTTATAACCAAGAGGGGGCTTACCACCAAAATGCCCCTTATTAACAGCACTTTCAACTCCGACCAATGTTCTTTCTTTTATTAGTTCTCTTTCAAATTGAGCAAATATGCCTAATATACGAGCAAACATCATACCTGCTGCACCATTAGTATCTATCTTTTCACATAAGAACTCAATACCACAATTATACTTTTTAATTTCATTAAAGAAAGTTTCAAAATCAACTATACTACGACTTATTCTATCCATTTTGAAAGCCATAATTAAATTGAACTTCCCTTTTTTCATATCTTTCATCATTTGTTGATAGGCTGGTCTATTTTCAGTAGACTTACCACTAATACCAGCATCAGTATATACCTTATAAACTTTATAATTGTTTGCTTCACACATTGCTCTTAATCTTTTCTCTTGTTCTTCTAATGAATGTCCTTCTCGGGCTTGGTCTGTTGTACTAACTCTTGTATATATAGCAACTAACTTTTCTTCAACCATTTTTAATCTCCTTTCTTTAACAATTTTCTAATAAACTTTTATTTATTTGTTCTTCATCATCTTTTTTATCTGCTGATGTTTCAAATAACTTTTTTAATTTAGGCATTTTATAATTTTCATCTTTTAACTTTGCCTTTCTTTTAAACATACGAAAACCCATTACTTTTTCCATTGTGACATAGACATTAGTAATTGTTTTTACATAATTACCATTTTCATCATAAATAGGTTCTTCTTCATATCTTACATTATCTTTGCCATATCTTTCTTCCCAGTTTATAGGAATTAGAGGTGTAGGCATTTTTTCTTCAATTTCATATATTTGTGGTACAAATACCATTTTTGAATTTTTTCTTTTCATATACTAAAACTCCTTTCTTCATATTGAGTTTAACAACTTTTTATGATATATTAGATATCAATATTGAAAATGTTTTTGTATTTACATTTTCCATATATCTTAAAAGGAATGATAGTTAATGAATTATGGTAAAGAATTTATATTATTTGAAAATATGAGTACCAAAGAAATAAGTATTAAAAGTAATAATAAGCATTATAAATTAGGTTTTGAAACTGCCTTTGATATTTTAACCAAAGAACAACAATTATTATTAGATAGATTATTTAATTATGCCAATAGTTTTAATTCAGGTTATGTTGATAGTATTGTTTGGTATTCTTTTTTAGCCACATCAAATATAGAATTACCACTTATAAAAGAACAATATAAATACAATAATATTGATAACATAAAAGATATAGATATATCAGTACAAAGAAGTGGAAGAAATATAAATAGCCATTTAACTAAAAATGATTTTACTGATAATAATTTATATCAAATGAAAAAGACACCATTATTTCAAATTTCTAATAATGAAAATATGAATAATGATGATTTTTGTATGATATTACAAAAGACTATTTACTATAAAACTGATACTGAATTTTTATTAGGCTTATTACATTCTATTTTTTCCACATCCAAGCAATATTATTTAAAGAAATGTAATAGATGTGGAAAATACTATATAACTAATAAAACTGATAATTGTTATTGTAATAGGGAATATGAGTATAATAATAAAACCATATCTTGCAGTGATATTGCTAAAATACTAAAAAAATCTTATGCCTATGTTGAATTAAATAAAAAACACAAATCTTTCTTACAAACATTAAATAAAAATAAAAATGTTAAAACTGAATATATTGAAACATATAAAATAGAGCATAAGAAAAAAGTAAAAGAGTATGTTAGAACTATGAATATCAATCCACTAAAAGATTTTATAAATACATATGAAGAATTACACCCATATAACTAATATTTATTAACCATATTATAAAATGTACTTGGTTTAAGACCTAGTTGTTCTATTGCTTCTTTTGTTTTAATTTCTTTATTTTTCCATTTATTAACCACAATATCAAAATTTTGTGGTTTTTCTATTGTTGGTCTACCAAACTTAATTCCTTTATTCATTGCTGTTGATATACCTTCTTTTTGCCTTTGTTTAATAAAAGTTCTTTCTTGCTCTGCGACATAAGATAATATTTGTAAAATTAAATCACTAATAAATGTACCTAATAAATCTTTATTTTTAGTAGTATCTAATAATGGCATATCTATAACTACAATATCAGCCTTAATATTCTTTGTAATATCTTTCCACTCATCAATAATCATATTATAATTTCTTCCAAGTCTATCAATGCTTTTAATAACTAAAATATCATTTTCCCTTAATATATGTTTTAAGATATTATATTGCTCTCTATCAAAATCTTTTCCACTTTGTTTGTCTATATAAATATCTCTTTCATCAATACCATAATTTTTAAATGCTATTATTTGTCTTTCTTCATTTTGTTCTTTACTACTAACTCTTGCATAACCAAATATTTTGTTTTTCATAATATAAAACCTACCTTGCTAAATAATCGCTCGTTTCTCTATATATCTTATCGATGATGTCACAATCAAAAGTTTTATAGAAATCTACTTTTATATTTTTCTTCTTTAACTCATCAATAAAATTAGAACAAGCAATAGTATATGGGAAATCATTTTCATTTTCTTCAATCCCAGTTAATAGAGTATCAATATAATCATCGCATACAGAAGATACTATTTTTCTTAATGCAAATCTTTCCATTTTATGCCACCTCCTTACCATATGAAGAATAATTATATGATACTTTTTTCGTTCTTAAAAGGCTTTTTCTTTAAAAAGGTTATGAATGACTTTTTACATATCCAAAAAAGAAATAGGGACTTTATTACATAAAAAAGAGACTTAATTTCATATAAAATTAAATCTCCAATAAAGTGTACTTTTTTAAATATTATAATTTTTCATAATCAACCTTTTCTTTATAATCTCTATTATTCCCAGAATTATTATATAAAAATAATACTTTTTCTTGTTCTGAATTTAAGTCATAATTAACTTTTTTTAATATACTGTCTACTTTTTCTCTAGTAGTATATAATTTTAAATTTTCATTTGAAAAATCATATCTTTCGTCCATTCCATAATAAGTTGTTATAAACATCCCCAAGAATTTAAATATTGTTTTATTATTAACATATGACATAACATATTTTTTTAATTTTTCTTTATCTTCTATATTTCTATATAATAACCAAAAATACTCTCTACTATTTTCAGCATTAAAAATATTTACTTTATTATTTATATCTAATTCTAATTTCTCTTCTAGTTTTCCTTTACCATAATTATATATAAATTCTTTATGACTATTTTGTTCATATTTATCTGGTTTTAACCATCTCAATACTTCTTCTAATAAGAAATAATCTTTTTCATATATTAAGTCTATATATTCTTTTTGCTTACCTTGTTCTTGTTCATTATCTATAATAGATGATAATAATATTTTAGCTCTATCACAAGAATTAAGTCCTAAAAATCTGATGCCATCTTCATACTTATCAATATTATCTAAAACATAATCAAATATGGAAGAACTATCACTTATTTCTTTTATGCGAATATTTAATAATTCAAATAATAAATCATGGTTATTAGGATTAACTTTTCTAATTATATAATTAAATTCTTTTTCTATTTTTTTACCATTATTTACATTAGTTATAAAATCATTAACCAAAATATTTAACTCTGTAAAAAATGAGTGCCTAATAGTAAAGTAGTTCTTAAAAAATCTACCATTATAACATCTTCTATTTTTTATTGAGTTAATTCTATCATCATTAACTACATAATAATATTTTTCCTTAATCGGCTGATTATCATCATATTTTTTTACATTTGGAAAAACATAGCATAATAATTCTTTTATTTTTTCATCTTTAAATAAATCATCAAAAAACTGTTTTGCTTCTTCATTATACTTTTCTGGCCATATATATTCATATTCCATACCATAATTACTATCTTCTGATATAAAATACTTTGAATTGTTATATATATTATTATATAATGTGATATCTTTAAATTTGATAAATTCTAAAACTAAATAATCAGAAATATCTAATTTTAAAATATAAAGAAACTTAATAGATGTTGAAATGGAATTTATAAACCTTATTACTTCTCGTAAATCTTCAAAATTATTAAATATTAAATTTGATATTTTTGAAAAATGATTTTTGTCAGTAATGTCTATATTATAAATATTTAGTAGATTAGATAAACATTTTGTTCCAATATCAATAATCTTTTCTTTTTCTATAATTGGAACATACACCTTATCTTGCACTATCTTATTCAAATAATCGCTATCTATTTTTAGTTCTTGTTCAAATATTTTTTTAATTCTTGTTTCATCATAACTTAATATATAAACGATGTTATCAAAATCAAAAATATTTTTAACCATTTTAAATGTAAATAATATTTCTTCTTTGCCTAATCTATCAATATCATCAATAACAATAATTATTTTTTTATCGTTATATTTAATAATATCATTTATTTGTTTTTTTATTGTTTCTAATTCTTGCTCATCATCTTCAGCAAAAATAGTAGGTAATGAAATATTAGTTGTCCTTTCTATCATATTGAAAATTACCTTTTCATATTTTTTTAGCATACTTTTATAATTAACATAACCATAATTTTTGCCAATAAGTTTAAATATATAATTATAAAAACCTCTAAATAAACTAATCTTATTGTCATATTTCCAAGGACTAAAGGTATCAATTAAACAAATATTACTACTATTAATTTTAAGTTTTAATAAATTTATTATGCTGGTTTTACCACAACCCCATTTACCAATAAGAGATGTTACAAAAGTCTTTTTAGGATTACAGTGAAGTAAACTATCTCTAATACTATCAGTAAATAAAGATAAATCTAATAAATCTTCATTTTCACTTTTTATTGCTTCTTCTTCAAGTAGAATGAAACTTTGATTTGTATTTTTAATTTTATTGTTATAAAGGTCATAAATATTATATATATTGCTGTGTTTATCACTACTTTTTTTACTAATTTTTTCTATATGAATTACTCGTATAATAACTATTAAAATATTAACTGCTAATATCAAAAACAAAATATTTTTCCAATAAGAATAATATACAATATAGCCATATATAGATAATACTTCCGAAAATAGCAAGACAGTTATTATTTTATCAAAATAAGTCATTGTAGATAAAAATAATAAATTCCATAATTTTCTCTTAAATATTTCACATATAAAGTAAATTAGTATTAAAACTAATACTATCTCGGTATATATCATATTTTGTTCAGCAAATAATAAATTAGTTATATCTAAATAATCTAAAATAAAAATTATTGAACTGACTATGAAAGAAGTGAAAACTATTGAATAAAGGTTAAAAAAACTATGTAATTTCTTAAAATAATTCATAAAATCACCCAAGTAATATTATATCATTAAAAAATGCCTTTTGTTTAGGCATTTACATATATTTCTTTTATTTCTTCATTAGGTAATACCAATGTAAAATCAATATTATATTGATTAACTAATATTTCTAATTTATCAGCAACTATTTTTCCAATATCATTATGTTTATAACCATGTACCCCAGTTCCTATACTTACGCTAACAATATTTTTATAATCTTTTTCTTTCGCTGAAATAAAGATATCACTATAACTTTCTAATAGTTCGCTGATTGGATCTTTGCTTTGATGATATTTAGGACAATAAATATGCAAGATATCTATACCTATATTAAATCCTGGGGTAAATCTAATCTCATTGACTTTCATATTATCTTTAAAATGTTCTTTACAATATTTTTCTAATAAATTTTTACCAGCCATTTTATATATTGCTCCACAAACACCACTACCATATATCATATATTGATTAGCACTATTAACTATTAAATCTTTATTGTCTAAATAATCAAATATATTACCACTCACAATATTTAATTTAGCCATAATAACAACTCCATATCATAATATTTAATTATAGTCTTTATCTTTAATGGTATTTATAAAAGTTTCTTTTTTTCTACCGATATTTATATTATCTAAATAAAAACTCCCTGAGCCAATTAGCCAAAAAATCTTATCAACTTTATAAGGGGTTTCATCAACTATATTTGCCATTTCTATTACTGCTTTATATGCTGAATAATCATTATTTTCACATAAATTAAAGAAAGCAAATATATCTTTTATATGTACATCTGGTTTTGGGTACTTATCATAACCAAGTTCCTTTAAAAAATCACAAGCAAGTGGAAAACCTAAACCAACTATTTCTCTTTCTAATAACATTGGCAGTGCTGCAGAAGATAGTTCATTATAATCAAACATACTAACAAACTTATCAAAATCATTAACATCACTAAATCTATTTATAAACTCACAAGCTGATATAACTGATTTAGCATATAATCTCCACAAATTATTTTTGCTATCTATATTTTTTACATTAAAATGATTATCAAAAGTATTTAATAAACTATCACAATTATAATGTTCTAATATTTTATTGCTATCATAATCAAACAATAATTTCTTAAATATATTTTTTCTTTCTTCCTTTTCTAAACCTATAACATTTGATGACATTTGTCTGTTTTGTAATGATACTAATAACCCATACAATATATCATTTTTTGATTTAAACTTTTTTTCAACTTTTAAATATTTATTCAAATCTAAATTTGGATTTATATTATTTAAGTAATTTACTGCTTCATTATATAAAACTTTATATCTATTATATTTATCAATATCAAATATTTTCTTCACAACAAACACCTCATACATAAAATATTATAACATATATAACTAATATCTTATGTTTATTACCGATTATTTCGCTCATATTTCGTTTTTAAAATAAAATCAACATATTTTATTATCTCAATACAAAATATCTTTTATATAACATTTATCAAACTAATTATTTTTAATCTTATTAACTACATACATAAATGTCCCAGTATTTTCATCATCTAATTTACTATAACATTTCCAATTTATATAATAACTATCTTTTAATACAATAGGTTTTTCACAATTTTTCATAGTTCCTTTACTCGCTGTCTTTTCCCAAAACATTGTACCACTTTTAACTATTTTATCTTCTAATGAAAATTGCTTATACACACAATTCTTTTTTAATGGCTTTTTTATATAACTTATATCATTAGTTATAAACATTGTATACCCAGTATCAAACTCTTTAACATTATTTCTTATTTTCTCAATTCTCATAATATCTTTTAAATATAAATAACTATTAACATCTTTTGCACCATGATTTTTTAAATTAAATATTTCATCATCAACAACTTTGGTACAACCTTTTGTCTTATACTTTAATTCAATAGGATACCATTTATTATCTATAATAACTAATATATCAATATGCATATTTAAATCAAAAGTAGGGCAATACTCTAATCTTATCTTCGCATTAGGATAATTTTCTTTAATAGTCCAAGCAAGTTCTAATTGAAAATCGGCTTCTGATACAAATATTTTTCTTCTTTCTTTTAATTTATCAACTATTAACCCCATATCTAAAAAATTACTACCCATATTTTATGCTCCTTATAGTTATTTTCCTATAAGAACATTATAACATAAAATATATGTTTTTACACATACTAATATTAGTTAATATTACTATCACTGAAAACTAATAATTTTAAAATTATATATAGGTGGTACTTATGAAATATAATAACCAAAACAATTTACAAACTATAAGAAAGAAATTAGGATTAAAACAAATTAAAGTTGCTATGGATTTAGGAACTACCCAAGAAACTATATCATCTTATGAAACGGGTAGGGTCTTTCCTAATATTGATATGTTAATTGCATTAGCCAAATACTATAATACATCTATTGACTATCTTTTAGGTTTAACTAAATATGATATTCCTACTAACGATATTAAACCTAACAACATAACTGATGATGACTTTATGTTATTAACTAAAATCAATAAACTATCTTCTATCAATAAAGCAAAAGCAGAAGCCTATATAGATGGTCTTAATGACTAATCATATATAGGACTTTTTCTTTTTATTCTACTTTTAACTATATATTTTAACCAATTCTATATCTTACCCCTATAATAATATTACTCATTATATTATCCGTATATTAACTGACTTTACTATGTAAAATCATTCATTATTATATTACTTATTATATCAAAATTATGTATCTATTATATGATAGTTATTTATACTATCTTTTTTTAATTAAAGCCATATTTCTTCTTCGTATTTTCTTCTTTTCAAACTTTCATTTTCCTGTACTTTATTATTATTTATTATTTCGTAATTACTTGCTATCTTATCTAATTGAACTTGTTTCATCAACTTATCAACAACTTTTTTATCTTGGTCTTTTGACAAATCCCAATAAAAGTTTTTAATTTTATAATAGTTATCTTCAAGTTCTAATCTCTTTTTAGTTCCAATAGTTCTACAATATTTTAATGCTGTTCTTGCTTTCATATATGCCTTATATAAATCTTTTAAACTATAACCTTTTGGAATTCTTTCTTCGCCCGTATAATTATAATTACAAAATAATACTTCATCTGCTTGGTCTATAAAATATTCGGCTTTATTTATATTTGTATCTTTCTTATATATTTTGCTTTTATCTTTTATTTTCCCATAGTCAAAAGGCTCTTTTTCTATTTTTAATTCATTCCAATTTTTATCAATATATTTTTTTATTTCTTCTCTAAAAGCATACATAGGCTTTGATACAAATAAAATATGTAAATGCCATTTAACTTTTATATCTTCATTAACACTATAATATTTATCTATAACCTTACTAGGTCTACCAACTTTGCCATTATGTTCATAATATACCATTGTGCTATTACCTTTATTACTACTAACACAAATCATTGCTTCAGCCGACCAGCCTTTATCTGCTTTCTTCTTACAAGTATATCTAATAAATTCTTTTAATCTTTTAGCATATCTTATTGCTTCCTCTTTATCTTTAAATCTCATATTCAAATCAAAACTAGAAATACCTAATTTACTCTTTGACATTATGCTACACCATCTTTCATAGCAGTTAATATCAAATCAAGTTCTTTCATCTTTATAGGCATTTCTCTATTATATAAAAACATATTATTCTCATCAAAATATAATACTATTATTTTCTTACCATTTAATTTAATATGAAATCTATGAGGCTCTATAAAACTAACATTAACTTTATCTAAATTGATAATCTTTCCTTGCTCGAACTTGTATTTTGCATTATGAAAATCACAAGTTATCATTATTTTACTTTCAAATTTCTCATTTCTTTTTAACTCTATATAATCTTTTACCATAATTTCCTCCTATTTTATGGCAAATTAAAACACGGATAAATTATTCGTTTTCCGTGCTTTTATATAGGTTAAATCCAATTTTTTGGATTATTTCCAACAATGGCAGGGGTGGAAGGAATCGAACCCTCCTCTGTGGTTTTGGAGACCATCATTCTACCGATGAACTACACCCCTAAATCAAATTGATAATGTGATTATAACACGAAATTTGACCAATTGCTACAATTATGTTAAACTAGACGAAGTTTTTTTGAGGGGGGAATAGATATGAATAAAGAACAAATTATTAAAAGTTTAAAAGAAATTAAAAATGTTATTTCTGTTACTTGCAGTAATACAATAGAAAGTATTACTACTAAAAAAGAAGATCTAACTACTTCTATTAATAAATTAGAAAAGAATACTCAAGAAGTTATTGGATTAAAAGATATATTAAGTAAAGTAGAATTAAGAGGTTCTATTCCTAACTTTATTCTTGAAGGCTATGAATCAGCTGATATAAAAGAAAAAAATGGAGTAAATTACTTAGAATTTATATATAGAGATGGTAAAGCTAGAGTAATTTGCCAAAAGTTAGATGATAAATCTATATTTCCAAATTATAAATATAATATAGATAGAAAATTTAATGGTGAAAATGGTTTAGTTTCTTATAAATATAATACTCAAAATAATAGAGCAGACTATACTATGTGTGTTAGAGATGAAAATTGTGTATCTAATATTAAAGGTCAAGTTAAATCTACTAAAAAAAATGTATCATATATTGAAGCTGCATCTAAAGTTTATACATATAGATCATTAGAATTATTAAAACCATTCTTTAACTTTGATAATGAAAAGATTGAAATCGTATCTAATGTTGTTAATGGATTTAGATCTCAATATTTACCTACATATGAAGATACATACACATGTAAAAGAGTAGGAGAAAAAGTAACTTTAGAATATAATGGTGAAGATAATTTTAATTCAATAGAATCATATAATGAAGGATTAGGAATGAAAGTTGGATTTGAATCTTATATAAATGGTGAAATGAGACCATTAGATGCTTTAGTTAGAATACTTAAGTAATTTAAATACCAGGCTACTGGTATTTTTTTTGTGCCTTTATAATGTTATAATTTATATAAGGTGGTTGGTAGTATGATAAATAATTTATCGTATCTTTCATTTTTGAATAAAAAGATATTTATTACTGATGAAGAATTAAATTATAAATTTGGTTTAGATAAATTATTAGTTAAAAACCAATATGAGTTTAATCTTTATAAAGAGAATATCAAATATTTAGTAACTGAAACATTAGAAAATGATGGTCTATTCAGATATGTATTAAAGAATATGGCTAATAAGAACTATGTATTTGCTATATCTTTTATATTATTAAAAGATGATGATGTCATAGGATCTATTTCATTAACTAAGAAAACTTATGCTTTATGTCTATATAAATTATTAAGTTTAGGTTTAAAAGATACAGCTCTAACTAGAGCACATAAGTTATTATCATTTACTACAATCGAAGAATGTAAAAAGAATAATACTTATTCAACTACTCAAATTACATTTAAAGATGGTAATAAAATATCGATAAACAATATAGATTTGATTAATATATTTAATTCTAGTCCTGATTATATAAATGTAATAGCTAATAAAAATAATATAAGTGTTAATAATGTAAGACTATTAATGCTTATGTTTGCTTCAACTGGAATACTAAAGAAATACTTATTTAGTGATTCTGCTTATATTATGGAAGAAGAATTAAGACACATTGATATATCTTCTTTAGTTATTGAAAAACACGACAAACCGAAACAAACATTAAATATTAAAATATATAATAAATTATTTGATTATATGGATGAATCATATACCCCATTTGAAAAGTTAATGTTTGTATATAAACAAATGAAAGATATTCAATTTAGTATTCAAACTCTAGCTTTTGTAGCAGAAAACTTAGGAATTGAATATAAATTAGATGGTAATCTCCTAGAAATATGGTATGAAGAATACAATATCTTATTCTCTAAGGAAAGATTTAGAATTCAAACTGATAACTCATCAACTAGAATGAAAGTATATGAAATAGATGATAAGCTATCTGAAGATATAATTAATAAACGTACTACTGAAACAAGATTATTTAATAATATCGCATATTATAAGAATTTCTATTTAACCGATGGACCTAGTGATAGTGAAAAATTGATTACTTTCTTAAGAATAGCTTCATTTATTAAAGATTATGATTCGACCTTTTTAAATAGAATTGAACATATTTATAAAAAGATCTTAGGACATGATGAAAACTCTAAGTTATATGTAATAACTAATGATTCAAGAAATAAAGAAATGAAGAAAGTAATACCTATCGTAGTAGTAAAATATAATGATACTTATTATGTTATAGATCCAATTTCTAATATAAAAGTTAATAACTATAAAGATATAAACAATTATTTAGAGAATAAAGAATATTATTCTGAAATGATAAAAGGATGTGATTTTCTAAATGCTTAATAAATTAAGAGAAAAGACACAAGAATTATTGGATAGAAATGATGAAAATTTTAAAAAATATTCAATAATAAATGATATACTTAAAAATGAAAGATGTTTCTATGAGATGGATATGGATACATCTATTTCAATTATTATGGATTTAGGATATACATATGAGGATTCATTAAAGATATATTCTTATTTCATAATTAATTCATAGGGAGGTTTTATGGAATTACCAATTATTAATCGTGAACTAGTAGATTTCACTAGTGATACTGAAGTAGTTAACATTGGATATAACGAAGGAGTATATGAAAATAGACCATATAGAATTGAAGTATGGGCAAGTTATGATATAGATGTAGCTACTGTATTTATATCTAATATTGATTTATCAGAAAATAATATTAGAAAGTATTTAATAGATTCTAAGATTGTTAATATAATCGAAGATAATATTAAAATAGATACAATCGAATCAGATGGTAATAAATTCTATTCAATTAATATTCCATTAAGAGATAGAACAAAAGTCTATAATGAAGTATTAGTAGACTTAAAACCATATGATTTATAGGGAGGGTTTTATGGTAGAACATAAGGATTTTAGAGAAGTTTTAGAAAATAATAATCAAAGACATGAAGTTGTAATTGGTTATAACAAAAATAATGATGTAAGAGTAATAGATTTAAAAGAAAATCCATCAGTAATTGTTACTGGTGAAACAGGATCTGGAAAATCTATACTATTAGATCAAATTGCATGCCAATTAATTAAAAATAATACTTCACTCGATATGGATTTCTTCCTAATTGATTCAAGTGGTGTAGAATTGAATCTATATGCTGACTCTAGATATTCTAAAAATTATGCACTAAGAGATAATGATAAAGCTTTAAGTGTATTAGTAAAAGTGTTAAATATTATGGATGAAAGATATAGATTAATTCATTCAAAAGGATATATAACTGTAGATGAATATAATGAAAAAGAAGAGGAAAAGTTAAGTGATATAGTACTAGTAATAGATGATAATGATACATTTATAATGAATGAAGATATCTCTAAACAAATTACTTCTTTAATTACAGGTTTAAAAGATACAAATATTTTCTTTATTGGAGCTTTCTCTAATACTGATAACTATTTCTTTAAATCTGATAAGAATACTTATTCATCAATTATTATCTCGTTTGATATGAGTGATGCTGAACATGCAAACTATGCTAATGTTCCAGGAGCAGAAGATTTACCTATAGGTAAATTCATAATATCTGAAGATAATGAGGATAAAGAGTATTATAATTTTGACTTTGATGATAAAATAATTGTTGAAACATTAAACAAATAGTGTGTTATAATGAAATTGGAGTGATATTTATGGCAAGTACTGCACAAGAAAGATTAATTGAAATCGATAAACTAGATGGAACTCTACTTAATAGAAAGATTAAGTTCTCTAACGGAGAGTATAAAACAATTAAAGACTATTTAATTGAAATCTATCCAGATGAAATGGATTTTGATGCAGGAAAAATATTAACTGTACTACAAAGTAGAGCTAATAAAGCTGAAATGGATTATAAAGCATTCTTAAACGAAGTATTTGAAAAAGAGCTTAATGATCCTAAGTATTCTGAACCTATTAGAAAAGGTGAGAATGAATATATGTCATTCAGAGAATATATTGAAAGTTTACCAGTTGGTACAATCGTAAGTTATGATGATTCAACTGAAGAAAAAACTTCAAGTGAAAGCGTAGGCGAATAAAATGATTAAATACGGTGTTAATGTTAACGGACAAATCAAAGATATTAAAGTTTTAGCTGTAAAATTCATAAATGATAAATATGAAGTAATGCCAGAATTAAACGAAATCCAAGAACCATCTAAGGAAGAACAAGAAAGAGCAATTAAACAACATGAAGTAGGTAATGCTATTTACTTTACAGTTATGGATGTTCTTGAAAGAGTTTGCAAAGATAGAGATTTAGACTTTGAAAAGACTAAAGAAGATTTAATGGAAACTATTATTGCAAATATTGCTACTAAATTCTCTGATTTAGTTGTTGCTAAATCAAATGGTTCATTAACAGATGAAATAAATAATATTATTAATAATGCTATTATTAATAAGCAAATGGCTAATAGTGTAAGACAAGTTGAAGAAGAAGCTGAAAGAGAAATGCAAGAAACTGCTGTTTCTAAGATTGATGAAATAGTTCCTACTCAATTTGGACCAAGCTCAAGTACTTATAGAACAGATCTATTAAATGCAAATGAAATTAATGCATTTATTAATCCTGTTATGGGTGGTCCTGGTGATGAACAAGAGATTGAAGCTGGAGATGGAGTAGAAGAAACTGAAGTATTCTTAAATAAAGAAGATGAAAACAAAAAAATAAGAATGTAATTTCTTATTTTTTTTATTTGTATAAAACATCAATATCTACAGCGTTGTCAGGTATTCCATCAATTTTACCACTACCTGTTAATTGCCACATGAAGTATTTTCCTTGATATGTTGTTTCATCAGTATAATGAGCAAGCCATACAGGTTCATCTATATTGATCCAGAAGTTTTCTAAATAATATTTAGATGCATAGAAGTGAGTTTCTAATCCTTTGGAATTAAGTTTATCTTTAAATCCTTTATAACCTTCACTTAAATCATGAAGAGATGTTTCATATTCCATAATATATTGATAGTTTTCCCAGTCGTATGAAACACCTAAATCTAATTTTTTATCTCCAAGTGTATTAAGAACAAATTCCGCAGTTTTAACACCATCTTCATAATTAAGGGCAGTAGTATAAACATAAACTCCTACCTTAAGACCTGCACTTTTAGCATCTCTAATATATGTACTATAATTGCCGTCTATACTGTGTTCATAATTTCTACCTGCTTGTACACCAATTCTTATTATTACAAATTCACATCCAGCTTCTTTTACTTTATCAAAATCAATATTACCTTGCCATTTAGAGACATCTATACCAATCATTGTATTATCATTTTTATATTTTTTAACTACATCTTCGAAATTGATATAAGTAGTTTTAGATGAACTTCTACTTTTTCCTGATGAAGTAATTTTTTCTACTACTTTAATAGTTATATCTTTATCTACTTTATTTCCAGCTTTATCACTTATAGTCATTTTAACTGGATAAGTACCTTCTTTATCATATTCAACATCACCTTCGATTACGCAACTAGGTTTAGTGTCATAATCATCTATATATAGTGCTTTATCACATGGATATGCAACATTCATAAGTGTTGTTGTTATATTACTTTGATAACTTAAAACTAGGGGTTTTGTTACATCAGTTACTTCAACATTCATATTATAATAATATTTCTTTTTATTATATTTAATAGTCATTTTCTTAGTTTTAGTTCCTGTAGAATCTGTATTAATTTTCTCATCTTCACTTAGAATTTCTACATTCTTATTTGTTATTAAATCAAAGTAATTACTATTACTATATACTACTAGTTTATTACTATATTCGAATACCACTTCTTCTGGTATCTTATATTTATCATAAAAAGTATTTTTATATAAATATACATCTAATATAATAAATCCTATCAACAAAATGAAAACTATTATAAACCTTAATACTTTTTTCATATTTAACACCATGTTTATTATATAATACTATTAGGAAGTGAAACAATGAGAAAAAGAATAGATTTTATTTGTCCTACTTGTAAGAATAAAAAAAGAATTACTATTAATGATGAATATAATGAAACTCACATTGATAAAATATTAGATAGATCATTATTTAATATAAAGTGTGATAAATGTAATACTAATATTTACTTAGATTATAAGTTTGTATTAAAAACTCCAAATTATAGTTTGTCTTATGGAGAATTTGAAGATGTTGATAGAATGTGTTCTACATATGATGATATTAAAGAAAAAATACTTATATATGAAGATAAATTAAATGATTGTTTAATAGAATTATCAAAAAGAAAAATAGAACATGATTTAGAAAAAGAATTAGATTTAAGATATGATGGAATTGTTGAAGATAAATTAGTATTTTATTCTTTAAAAGAAGAAAAGTCTTATTCTTTTAATAAAGAATTGTATGATTATTATGTTAATAAATATAAAGTTGTTAACATTAATAATGAAGAAGTAAACTCAAGTAATTATTTTAAGTATATAAAGGACTAAGAGGTTGTTAAAGATTAATTAATTTGTTAAGATTTAAGTGGGTGATAGTATGGAAAAAGAAATAAAGAAAACTAATTATTTTATATTAGTAGCTATGATAGTTCTTATATTATCTATATGTACAGCAACTTATAATATTTATTCAATTTATAAAAATAATAAAGCTAACTATACAAGTCCACTTAATTTAACTAAAGAAGTTCAATTTAGTGAACTTAATGATACTACTTTAGAAATCGGAGAAGATGCTTTCTTAGTATTAAGTTATTATGGTGATGAAGATATTTATCAAAATCAAAAAAATTTAAAACTAGTATTCAGAAGATATGGTCTTTTAGAAAACATCATTTATGTAGATGTAACTCAAGAATACGAAAAAGAAGGCTTCTATGATAAGTTAAATGAAGTTTTAAAACTTAAAGATTTTAAAGTAGATAAAGTACCATCAATTATTTATTATAAAGAAGGTAAACCTACTGCGATTGCAACTTCGACAAATGGTATTATAGATTCATCTTCTTTAGAAGATATTATTAAAAATAATGCAAATGTAGATTAAAATCTACATTTTTTTATTGTATAATACATAACTGAAGAGGTGTTATTATGTTAAATATTGTTTTATATCAACCAGAAATACCACAAAACACTGGAAATATTATGCGTACTTGTGTAGCAACACATACACATTTACATTTAATTAAACCATTAGGATTTAGTATGGATGAAAAATCTATTAAAAGAAGTGGTGTTAATTATATAGAAAATTGTAAATGGACTATATATGAAAATTGGGAAGATTTTGTATCAAAAAATGATGGAGTATATTATTTTTATACAAGATATGGTCATAAACCACATAGTGATTTAAATTATACAGACGAAGCTAATGATAATAAGAATATCTATTTAGTTTTTGGTAAAGAATCAACTGGTATTGATCCTGAAATTCTAAAAGATAAATTAGATAATTGTGCAAGAATACCAATGACTGATAAAGTTAGAGCACTTAATGTATCTAATTCAGTAGCTATTTGTATATATGAAGCATTAAGACAAAGAAACTATGAAGACCTTTTAAGAGATGAACCTTCGGATGAAGGTCATAAGGGTCCTAGATTCTTAGAAGATTACAAATAAAAAAACAGTATCAAATTGATACTGTTTTTATTATTCTTCAATTGAAATTGCTTCTACAGGGCAACCTTCAACTGCTACTTGTGTATTTTCAGTTGGAGTTTCGTTTTTTACTACAGGTAAATTGTCATCTCCAAAATCAAAGTTTCCACCATTGTCTACACCGCAATTTGCAACACATGCTCCGCAACCGATGCATTTAGTCTTATCTAATACTACTTTTGCCATAATATTCTCCTTCGTTCTTAATATATACTTATTATAATATAAACGAACTTAGCGCACAACAAAGAACATTCAAAGAATGTTCTTGTTAACGCTAAAAGTATCCCTTTACATAATTATAATATCATACAAATAAGACAAATCAAAGTCTAATTTTCTCCTATGTACATTTTATACATTTGATGTTAAACTAATAGTGATAGGATGTGTAAATATGCAATCTAGAATGGATAAGTATAACGATACAACTGTCTTTACTTCAAGGGTAGAAAAGAATAGAGCTCTATACGAAGAGGTAAAAAACAGTTCAATTAATGATTTTGATATCGAAGACAATACTAAACTTATGGACAACAATTCTTCTAGAATTGATGCAGGCAACTTAAGAAATTTACTTGATAATGATTACTTAGATAACACTCCTAAAAGAAAAAGCATCTTTATTGAAAATGAACATGATGAAAAAGAAAAAGTTCAAGATACTAAAGAATATGATATTAATGCAATTTTAAGAAAAGCTAAGGAAGGAAAAGATATTAATTATAATAAAGAACGTTTAAGAAGTGTAAGACAAACACAATATGAAATTCTTAATAATATCGACCTAACTAAAACCGATGAATCCGAAAAGAGTTATCAAAAGAAGAAAAAAGTTGAAGAAGATAATTTAATGGATTTAATCAATACTATCACTGCTTTAGAATTGAAGAACAAACAAAACAAGGTTAAAGAAGATGTTTCTGAAGCTTTAGATCTATTTGATGATTTAAATAATGGTGAAGAAATTAAAGCTGAAGAGTTAAAACATGAGATTGAAAAACAAGAGATAGTAGAACGTGTTGTAGAAGAACCTAAAAAGGAAGTAGTTCCTGAAACAAAGGTTGTTCAAGAAAAAAAACAACCAGTTAAAGAAAAAACTCACGAAGAACATGTTACAAAAACACTATCAAAGTTAAATATAGATATGGATTCATATGATGAATTCGGAGATGTAGTAAAAGGAGATAAATCAACATTTATTTTAAAAGTTATGATATTCCTAGTTGTTATTCTTTTAATAATTGGTACAATATTTATACTAAACAATATGTTGAATTTAGGTTTATTTGATTAGAAAGAAAGGTAAATATGGAAGTTAAATTCTCTCAAAAGTATTTTATTAATCCTGCTTTTGAATATGGAATAAGATCATATATTTCATATAAGAATGGTGAAGGCTATCAAAGACTTCACACTTTTGAAATGTATGTAATAAAAGCTTTAACTATTATTTATGGTGAAAAAGCAATATTACTTCCATATAAAATAGATAATGAAAAAGCATTCAAATGTAATTTACTAATATATGATTTTAAAGAATCTGAAGTAAATACATTTATAGATAATATGAATTCTTATTATGAATTCTTAAAAAATTATAAAGAAGGAGTTAAAGTTACAGGATTAATTGCAGAAATAGAGAAATCTCTATTAAAGATGATTATGAAACGTAATAAAAGAAAAGAGTTTACTCCTGAAGAAATCAGAGAATTTGATAAGATATTCACTCCTAATGATGGAGACTTAAAGAAATTAAAATCTATTATTTCATCTGATAAAGAGTTAATCTTAAGAACATGGACTAATGATAAGATCCAAATTACAAACACACAACTTGGACTTATGGCAGTTAATGCTTCATTATTACATCCAAGTGTTTATCAAAAATATGGATTTGATATTAGAAATGTAGCGAGTCTTAGTGAAGAAGAGATAATGGATATTAATAGAAAAATAAAAGAAGAAGAATTAATTAAAACTTCTAGAATTTCAACACCATTAAGAAATAAAAAGAAATTTGCTTATGGTTTTGTTAATGTTTTATTAATACTTAGTGTGATTGGAACTGCCGCAGCAGTAACATTCTTCTTATTAACTAAGTAATCGGGGGATAATATGAATATTGAAAGTAATGGATTTAAATATGAACTTGTTAAAAACTATCGTGAAGGTTTTGACAAGGATGCTTTCCTAGAAAGAGTTACTGAATATTTTGATGAATATGATTACATATTTGGTGACTGGGCATATGGAAAGTTAAGATTAAAAGGGTTTAATGAATCAAAGAATAAAAATACAACTAAGATAAATGATATAGCAATCTTAGATGACTATATTAAAAACAATTGTGCATATGATTGTAAGTATTTCTTACTAAAGAAAATTAAATAAAAAAAGGGTTGGTTAGTGTGAATAATAAAGTATATATTGTTGACAGAAATGGAAATCAAATAATAGCGGAAGGAATTTCATACATCACATTAAAAGGTGATGGTTTTAGTAATGATTATTTATTCTATACATTAAATGAATTAGTTAATGGAGATTTAAATAAGATTTATGTTGCTAAAGTTAGTGAAGTGGATAAAAACATTACTGATGAAGAATGGGATAATGTTAAAAGAGTAATGCTTGCTATAACTCATGGAGAAACTGTTGAAGGTATGTCTTATAACAGTATCTTTGATGAAAAAGGTGAAGGCAAATCATTTAACGTTGATATTCCAAGAAAAATTGCTATTAAGTTAGATAAATTAACTGGATTAAGAGATAACTATAAATTAGCAATTACAAATCCAAATCGTAATGCTAATGTTGCAGCAGTAGGAAATCCTGAAAATGTAGTTACTACAGAAGTTGTAAGTGAAACACCTGCTATACCTGAAGTAAAAGTTGAAGAAACACCAGTAATTCCAGCTGAACCTGTAGCAGCAATTCCAACACAACCAGTACAACCTGAACCAACTGTAGTAGCTCAACCTGAAGTTACTACAACAGTAGTTGAAGAAACTAAACCTGTTACTACAGAAGTTGTAACGGAAGTAAAAGAAACCAAACCAATGGAAGAAATCCAAAGTATTTCTCCAATGCCAATCCCAGATGTTGTACTTGAAGATAAAAAAGAAGATAGCTTTGCTATCCCTGTAAATAATAAAGTAACACCATCAATTGAAGATAATGATATATTTAATGAAATTATTAAAGAATTAAAAGATATAAGAACTCAAAATGATGAGATTAAAGAATCTATTAGAAAATTAACTAATAATATAGCTAATATAAATACTAGTTTGTCTAGTCAAGAGATTAAACAAGCTCAAGGAAGCTATGATGGTATGATTAATACTAATATGGCAAATACTACTGAAGATGTATCTGCTATAGATATAACAAGTAATGGAACAGTAGTTATTCCTTCATTTGAACAAGCACAAAAGAGTGCAGTTAACTCAGCAAATGTTATTAGTAATAATATTATTGATACAACTGTTAGTGCTCCTGTAGCTGAAACTCCAGCAGTTGAACCAGTTGTTGTACAACAATCAACAGTTCCAACTGCAGCTCCAGTAGTTGAAGAAACACCAGTACCTGCTAATCCTATTGAATCATTAGCAACAAGTCCTGTTGAAACTCCTACTGCTCCAGTTGTACCTGAAACACCAGCTGTACAAGAACCAGCTGTTGCTCCTGTAGCTCCAGCACCTGTTCAAGAACCAGCAGTTGCTGCAGTGCCAGAGTTACCTCAAATATTACCTGATGTTCCTATGGCTGATGAAAAAACATCAACAACTAATCCAAATATAATTATTCCGGAATTTGATCCAAACGCAGGACTTCCACCAGTACAAATGCCAACAGGCGTATCTGCTGGAGATGATTCTTCTGCTGTAGGCTCAACAATCGCTGGATAAAAATAAAACTCATATCAATCGATATGAGTTTTTTTAAATTTCTACGTTAATAACACCCTTACACTCAGGAATAACTTCTTTAATAGATGCATATATACCATCTTCAATAGTTACATCCATCATTGAACAGTTAGCACAAGCACCATAGAATTTGATATAAACATAATCATCTTCATATTTAACAAATTCTACATCTCCGCCTTCCATATTAAGGTAAGGTCTTATTTGATCTAATACTTCATTAATCTTTTTAATTGTTTCTTCCATACGGCTTCACCTGTGTTGATTATAGTTTAATTCATTTACAAAGTAAAGATATTTTGTTATTATATGAAACGAGGTGCAATAATGGAAGAATTCAAAGTAGGTAGTATTGTTAGTTGTATTGTAACTGGAATTAAGAATTATGGTATCTTTGTTAAATTAGATAATGATTATAGAGGTCTTATACATATTTCTAAAATATCTGAGAAGTTTGTTAAGAATGTAGAAGACTATGCAAATGTCGGAGAAACAATATATGCTGAAATAGAATCTATAGATCATGAAAATAAACAATGTGTACTATCAGTTAAAAATATGAATTATAGAATAGATGAGAATCCTTTAATCCATGAAACAATCTCAGGTTTTTCCTCATTAAAGAAGAAATTACCAGAATGGATTGAAGAAAAGAAAGAAGAATATAAAGACGCTAAATAAAAAAATTCTCATATCAGTAAATTTTTTGTTGACTTATTAAAATTCGCTATGCTATAATCAGTTTGTTATCTCAAAGAGATATCCGGAGGAATACCCAAGTCTGGTTGAAGGGACTGGTCTTGAAAACCAGCAGGTCGTGCAAGCGGCGCTAGGGTTCGAATCCCTATTCCTCCGCCACTTTATTTTTTACATATCGCGGGATAGAGCAGCTTGGTAGCTCGTTGGGCTCATAACCCAGAGGTCGTAGGTTCAAATCCTGCTCCCGCAACCATTTGGTCCGTTAGTCTAGAGGCCTATGACGTCTGCCTGTCACGCAGAAGATCAGGGGTTCGAATCCCCTACGGACCGCCATTTTTTTATGGCTCCATAGCTCAGCTGGTAGAGCAGAGGACTGAAAATCCTTGTGTCGCTGGTTCAACTCCCGCTGGAGCCACCATTTTATTGATTATCCACTAAAGTGGGTTTTTTAATGAAGGCTTTAAAACTTTTAGTAAAATCTAAAAAAAATGTTGATTTTCCGAGAGTTTTAATGTATATTAAAGAAGTCTTATATATAAGACAACCGAATTGGTGCTGCCCAAGTGGCGGAACAGGTAGACGCACAGGACTTAAAATCCTGCGGGTGTTAAAGCCCGTGCCGGTTCAAGTCCGGCCTTGGGCACCATTCTTCGGGCGATTAGCTCAGTTGGTTAGAGCACCTGCCTTACAAGCAGGGGGTCACAGGTTCGAGTCCTGTATCGCCCACCATTTTATGCCAACTTGGCGCAATTGGTAGCGCAACTGACTTGTAATCAGTAGGTTGCGGGTTCGATTCCTGCAGTTGGCACCACTTATTTGGAGGGTTAGCGAAGTGGTCAAACGCGGCAGACTGTAAATCTGTTCCTTCGGGTTCCATGGTTCAAATCCATGACCCTCCACCACGTTAATGTCCCGTAGCCAAGTGGTAAGGCATCAGACTTTGACTCTGACATTCCGATGGTTCGAATCCATCCGGGACAACCACTTTTATTTTTTGTAACACGTTCCGATAGCTCAGTTGGTAGAGCATCTGACTTTTAATCAGAGGGTCGAGGATTCGAGTTCCTCTCGGAGCACCATTTTGAAATTTAAACTAGTCTTATGACTAGTTTTTATTGTTTTATAGAATAAATTTATTAAATAAAAATAAAAACAGCTATTAAGCTGTTTATTATGCAAATAATTCTTTTTTATATTTAATTTTTTTATCTGTAACCATTATACATAAATCATTATTATCATCTAGATATGCATCTTCATATGTATTTTCTAGTATACCGTTTTTAGCTATTCTTCTTTTAATTAGTTCAAAGTCTTGTTTTTCTCCATTTTTAAAATTAATTGTTACTTTAATAATATCTTTCTTTTTTAATAATCTTTGAAGAACTATTATTGATTCATTATCATTTTCTTCATTTTTGATTTTAATCATAAAGAAATTAGCAAATAAAGTGATTTGATCTTCACATAATAAATAGTTCATTTCATCACCATTATCATCTATATTTGCGATATAAAAGTTCTCAAAACTTTCAGATGTGATTGTAAATACATCTTTGTTGTTTGAATAAATATCAATAGAATCAATACAATCCATCTTCATCTTTTATCACCTATATAAATTATACCATATTAGCCTCTTTTTGAGTGAAAAATATGCTCCAAAATAGTACTTTTTTTATACAAATTTTAAGGCAATTTTATATGTCAAGATTTGTCTGTTAATAACTCTTGTGTTTTCCACAATTTTGACAAATTAACTCTTTTTTGATAAGATAATGACGTTCGTCTTAAAGAGGAGGACTTTATAATGAAGTTGAAAATAGCTTCTAATACAAATTGGAAGCAAGTGTTAATTGCTATGGTATTATTATCAATATTTACCATATCCATAGGAACACATATCTATTCTGAAGGGTTAAAGTATGAATCTGCAGCGAGTGATAAACAACTTGGAGATGTACCCCTCACACTAACTGTTGGTGGAGAGAATATTTATAATTTAGAGTACTTATCTTCTAACACTGAATCTCTAGGTCCAGATGAAGAAGTTACAGTTACTGCAAATTATTTAAACATGTTCTTAAATGATTATTCTTCTGATATATCTCTATTATCCAAAACTTTTGGATTAGATGAGAAAGAAGTAATAGCTTCGTTAGAGAAACTTTATGATGAGAATCCAGATGAATTTGAAATTACTAACGTTGGATATTTAAAAGACGCAAAAGGGAAAATTAAAGTATATAGAAGTGCTCAATACGGTATATACATGTACTTACAAAATTATGCGGACGAACACCCTGAATCTGTAAGTAATAAACATGTAGGTTACTCTGGTAACGCTGAATACGTAGAAAAGCTAATTATGTACTATACAAAGAATATATTTACTAATGTCGATACAAATATGGCATTAAGTATTGGGGCTGCCGAGTCTGGTTACTATACTGCTAAATATATGTTATATTGTAACAATATTTATGGTGGTATGGGATCACACGGATTAATTAAATATAGAACTATAGAAAATGGTACTTATAGATATATTAAGTATTTATCTGAAAACTATATTTCTAAAGGTTTAACAACATTACCTTCAATTGGACGTATTTATTGTCCTACTGTTGATGCTAATGGTAATAGAGTAGCTAGTCCACATTGGATTTCATTAGTTACTCGTGCTATGAATCATTATGAAGGTACTAATTTTAACGTTAGTGCTAGTGATGTTTTAAACTCTAAATAGAATTACATTTGTTGTAATTCTATTTTTTTTTGATTATAATTTTTAAAGAATAGGGTGATTATATGAACTTCATTGAAAATGCAAATATTGATAATAAAAAGGTTATTCTAAGACTAGATTTAAACGTAAGTATTAAAGATGGTGAAATTGTAGACGATACAAAGATAAAGAAATCTATACCTACGATTAAATACCTATTAAATAAAAATTGTAATGTATTAATATTATCTCATTTAGGTAAAGTTAAAACTGAAACTGATAAAAAAGAGAACTCTTTATATATAGTATGTAAAAGATTAAGTGAATTAATGGAAATGAATATAGTATTTGTTAAGGATACTAGAGATTCGAGATTAAAAGAAATAGTTAAAGATAATAGACTAGTTATGCTTGAAAATACAAGATATGAAGATCTTCCATCTTCATTAGAATCATCTTGTGATAGAGATCTTTCTATGTTCTGGGCATATCTAGGTGATGTATTTGTTAACGATGCATTTGGTACAACTCATAGAAGACATGCTTCTAATTATGGTGTATCTAGATTTCTTGATACTTATTATGGATTTCTTGTTGAAGAAGAAGTTAAAGGATTAGAACCGGTAGTTAATAAAATAGAACGTCCATTTGTAGTTATTATGGGTGGAGCAAAAGTTGATGATAAAGTAGCTTTAATTAAAACATTAGTAGAAAAGTGTGATTATATTCTCGTTGGAGGAGGTATAGGAAATACTTTTCTAAAATCAAGTGGATATAATATAGGTAATTCCCTATATTCTAAAGACTATGTAGATGAAATAGCTAATATCATAACTAATAATAAAGATAAGATTATTATCCCATCTGATGTAGTCGTAGAAAATAATGGTGAAGTAATAAGAAAGAATATCACTGATATAACAGATTCAGATGTTATATATGATATCGGAGAAGAAACAATTAAGAATTATAGATACTATATTAATAAAGCTGATACTATTTTTGTTAATGGTACTGTTGGTTTATATGAAGATGAAAGATTTAGAAGTGGTACTGAAGAGTTACTTAGAGAATTAAGCAAATCAGATGCTTATAAAATTGCTGGTGGAGGAGATGCAGTAGCTTCAGTTAACAAACTTGGATTTAGTGAAGCTTTTGATTTTCTATCTACAGGTGGTGGAGCAACACTAGAATATATAGCATCAGGTAAATTAAAATGTGATGGTGAAGAAGATGTTAGTTTTAAATCTTAAAATGCATTTAAATAAAGATGAAATCGAAGACTTTGAAAACTATATATATAATAAGAATATTATAGTTTTACCTGAGTATCCTTATTTACCTTTCTTTCAAAGAGGTAAATATAAACTTGGTAGTCAAGATGTATCAAAATTTAAAGATGGAGCTTTTACTGGTGAAGTAAATGCTAAATGTTTAAAATCACTTAATGTTAAATATTCATTGATAGGTCACTCTGAAAGAAAACAAAACTTCAATGAAACTTTAAAAGATCTTACTGATAAGATTCAAAATGTAATAGACGAAGACATTATTCCTATATATTGTATAGATAGAGATCTTTTTGATAAAAGACAAGACCCTGAATATAAGAATATAGAAAAACAATTGGAAGCAATCCCTTCAAATACTAAATATATAATTATTGTATTTGAACCATCTTATATAATTGGAAACACTGAAATGATTCCAGATATAGATGAAATAAGTAAAACTATTACTAAGATTAAAGAATACTTAATTGAAAGAAATATTAACCATACTATTCTATATGGTGGTGGAGTTTCAAAATTTAATGTAGATGAAATATTAAACATTAAAGGTATCGAAGGAACTATTATATGTTCTAGTATTTTTAATAAAGATGAATTTGAATACATATACAACAAATGTGTATAAAATAAATCTTGAGGTAGAAAAATATTAAAAAATAAGTTATACTATGACGTGGAGTGCGATTTATGAACAATATGAATTTAAATGTTGGGGATAAATTGGAACTACATTGTTATAAACATAATGGAAAAATTAATACTGTATCTAGTAAGATGATGGTATTAGATATTGGTGAAGATTTCTTAGTATGTGGAGATTATAAAACAACTATTACTGAAAAAGATGGATCTAAACATAAAACTAAGGAACCTACAATAATATTTTTCTATAAGAATAATTGGTTTAATGTATTAGCCCAACTAAAAAAGAATGGATTATTCTATTATTGTAATATCGCAACACCTTATGTTATTGATGAGGGAGCTCTAAAATATATCGATTATGATTTAGACTTAAGAGTATTCCCTAGTGGAAAGTATAAAATATTAGATAAAAATGAATATAAGTATCATAAAAAGATAATGCATTATTCAGAAGATATTGACTTTATAGTTAATAAAGAAATGGAAAAACTTATTAAAATGAAAGAAAATAATGAAGGTCCATTTAATAAGGATGTTGTAGATAAATATAGGGTAATATATGAGAATGTCGTTAGAAATTAACGACATTTTTATTTTTGTTAAAAAATTACTCAAAAAATGCAAGTTTTTGTTGACTTGTATACTGGGGTTTGGTATAAATATTCTTGTGTTCGAGAAAGAGCACAAACATGAATAAAAATTTATTAAAAAATAGTAAACTTTTTGTTGACTATCATAGATAAATTTGTTATTCTATCAATTGTGTTTTACAGAGAGGAAATCAAATAAAAAAGTTTTGAAAAAAACTTAAAAAAGTATTTGACAAAGGCCTGAAAAAATGGTATATTATTCCTGCATTTGTGAAATGCGAAATGATCTTTGAAAACTAAGTAAAATGTCAAAATTTGAGTAGCTGGATTGAACTATTAATCTAATCGCAAGATTAGCTTATATTTTTTTATGAGAGTTTGATCCTGGCTCAGGATGAACGCTGGCGGCATGCCTAAGACATGCAAGTCGTACGAGGCGGCCCACTGATTCAGATTGAGATCCTGCGTGCTTGCACAAAGGAAGGATTTCTGATGACGTGGATTCTCCGCCTAGTGGCAAACGGGTGAGTAACACGTGGGTTACCTGCCTCATAGACCGGGATACCGTTTGGAAACGAACGTTAATACCGGATGTTATCTACGGATTAAAGGGAGCCTTTAAAGCTTCGCTATGAGATGGGCCTGCGGTGCATTAGATAGTTGGTGGGGTAATGGCCTACCAAGTCGACGATGCATAGCTGAACTGAGAGGTTGATCGGCCACACTGGGACTGAGACACGGCCCAGACTCCTACGGGAGACAGCAGTTAGGAATATTCGTCAATGGGGGAAACCCTGAACGAGCAATGCCGCGTGAATGATGAAGGCCCTATGGGTTGTAAAATTCTGTTGTTTGGGAAGAACTGTAGAAATAGGAAATGATTTCTGCTTGACGGTACCATTCAAGAAAGCTCCGGCTAACTACGTGCCAGCAGCCGCGGTAATACGTAGGGAGCGAGCGTTATCCGGATTTATTGGGCGTAAAGCGTCCGCAGCCGGTTTATTAAGTGTGAAATTAAAGCCCGGGGCTCAACTCCGGTTCGTTTCACAAACTGATAGGCTAGAGTATAGTAGAGGCAAGTGGAATTTCTAGTGTAGCGGTGGAATGCGTAGATATTAGAAGGAACACCAGTGGCGAAGGCGACTTGCTGGGCTATTACTGACGGTCAGGGACGAAAGCGTGGGGAGCAAATAGGATTAGATACCCTAGTAG
>CAMKAT010000005.1 GCA_946410555.1 uncultured Caryophanales bacterium
TTTTAGTATAACATAAATCAATTAAAAACATATACTATTTAAACAAAAAAAAGACTTGATTAGTCAACTAATTCAAGTCTTACTTGTAAAGCGTCGTCTCCGATTCTTTCTTTTAATTTTATAATTCTAGTATATCCACCATTACGTTCAGCATAACGAGGAGCTAATTCATTAAAGATTTTATCAACAACTTTTTTGTCGTTATGTAAGAAAGCAAGTGCTTTTCTTCTTGAAACTAAAGATCCATTTTTTCCGTAAGTGATCATTTTATCAACGAATTTTCTTACTTCTTTTGCTCTAGCTTCAGTTGTAACAACACCTTCATTCATGATTACATCTTTACAGATACCAGCTAACATACTTCTTCTAATACTAGATTCTCTACTTAATTTTCTGTACATTATAATTTTCCTTTCTGTTTAAGAATTAATCACGGAACTTTAGTCCCATTTCATTTACTTTATCAATGATTTCTTTAAATGATTTCTTTCCTAAGTTTCTAATTTTAGCAACTTCAGATTCTTTCTTATCAATTAAATCTTGAACTGTATTGATATTAGCTCTCTTTAAGCAATTGTAAGCTCTAACTGAGAATTCAATTTCTTCAATAGGAGTTTCAAGAGTTTTAGTGATAGTATCAACTTTCTTTTCAGCCATTATTCCAGTTACATCAGCTATTTGATTTAAATCAGCAACAATATTTAAATGTTCGATTAAAATTCTAGAGGCTAAAGCCATAGCTTCTTCTGGAGTAATAGAACCATTTGTATTAACATACATGATTAATTTATCAAAATTTTCATTATGACCAACACGAGCAGATTCTACTTCGAAAGCAACCTTATCAATTGGACTGTATAATGCATCAACAGGAATAACTCCTACTTCTTCACCTAATAATTTCTTATTTTCAGCAGCATCTACATATCCACGACCGTTATCAACAGTAAGTTCCATATTGATCTTACCATCTTTAACTAAATTACAAATAACTAAATCAGGGTTAACGATTTCGATATCAGCGTCATGTTCGATATCTCCAGCAGTAACAACTCCTTCTTTAGATACTGAAAGTGTCATAACTTTCTTTGTATTAGAATAATTTTTAACTACTAATGATTTAATGTTAAGAATAATGTTCATAACATCTTCTCTTACACCATCAAGTTTTTGGAATTCATGTAAAACTCCATCAATTTTAACGCTAACTACTGCGGAACCTGGCATACTAGATAGCATAACTCTTCTTAGTGCATTACCAATAGTTGTACCAAAACCTCTTTCAAGTGGTTCTAGTTCAAATTTTCCATAATTCTTACTTTGATCATATTCAGTAATTTTATAATTTGGTTTTTCGAAATTCATATTTAATCCTCTAACTTTCTAATACTAATTAATTTCTAGGTTTCTTTGGTGGTCTACATCCATTGTGTGGTACTGGAGTTTCATCAACGATTGAAGTGATTTCAAGACCAACTGTTTGTAATGAACGAATAGCTGTTTCTCTTCCTCCACCTAATCCTTTAACGAAAACTTCTACTTTTTTAACTCCACAATCCATTGCAGCTTTACCAGCTTGTTCAGCAGCTAAACCAGCAGCATATGGAGTTTTCTTCTTAGAACCTTTATAACCAATAGTTCCAGATGAAGCCCAACTAATTGTATTTCCTTCTTTATCAGTAATAGTAACTAATGTATTATTATATGATGATGAAATATGAGCTTGTGCTTCAGGAATATTCTTTTTAACTTTTCTTTTTCTTCTATTATAAGCCATAGTTTATCCTCCTATTTTCCTTCTTTTTTCTTATTAGCAACTACTTTACCTTTACCCTTACGAGTACGAGCATTTCTGCTAGTTCTTTGTCCATGAACTGGAAGACCTTTTTTATGTCTGCTTCCTTGATATGAACCAATTTCCATTTTGTTTTTAATATTCATTTGAACTTCTCTTCTAAGTTCACCTTCAACTGTATAATTATCAACTTCTGATCTTAAAGCAGCTTCTTGATCTAAAGTTAAATCTCTAACTTTCATGTCAGCATCTACATTAGCAGCAGCACAAATTTTCTTTGCAGTACTTTGTCCAATTCCGTAGATAGCAGTTAATCCGATAAATACAGCTTTATCTTTTGGTAAATCAATATTCTTAATACGTGCCATAATTTCTCCTCCTAGCCTTGTGTTTGTTTGTGTTTTGGATTATCACAAATAATCATAACTTTTCCTTTTCTTCTAATTACCCTACATTTTGGGCACATAGGTTTTACTGATGCTCTAACCTTCATAAAAATACCTCCATTTTTATTTTCTATATTTTATAATCCCATGTGTTAAATCAGTTGGAGACAACTCAACTATAACTCTATCACCTGCTAAAATGCGAATCAAGTTCATTCGGATTTTACCAGAAACACGGGCTGTTATAATCATTTTATTTTCTAACTCAACTTGATAAATATCATGAGTAATATTAATAACTTTGCCTTCAACTTCAATTTTTTGTTCTTTAGCCATATATTTTATTCTCCTGTTAAAATTTCATAGCCATCTTCTGTAATTGCCACTGTATGTTCAAAGTGTGCAGAATCACTACCATCTTCGGTAACGATTGTCCAATCATCATCAAGGATACACACATCTTTTCTTCCAGCTGTAAGCATTGGCTCAACTGCAATGACCATTCCTTTTTTTAAAGTAATTCCTGATCCATATTTACCAAAGTTTGGTACCCAAGGATCTTCATGCATTTCATAACCTATTCCATGTCCTCCAAGTTCTCTAATAACTCCAAGTCCATGTTTTTCAGCATATTGTTGAATTCTAGCTGATAAATTTCCTAGTGGAACACCAGCTTTTAATTCTTTAAGTCCAACATAAAGTGACTTTTCAGTGTGATACAATAAATGTTCTTTTTTCTTGTTGATAGAACCAACTGGAACTGTAGTAGCAGAATCTGCCATCATTCCATCTAATTCTACAACGATATCGAAAGTGACGATGTCTCCATCACGAAGTATATGATCATCAGTACCGATTCCGTGAACTACTTCATCATTAACTGAAACACATATATTTCTAGGAAAACCTTCAAAACCTTTACATGCAGCTTTTCCACCCATAGATTCAATGAATCTACCTGCTTCATCGTCAATATATTTTGTTGAAACTCCAGGTTTAGCAATTGATGCTAAATATTTATGAGTTTCATAATTTATATGACCTGCTTTTTTAATTTTTTGAATTTCATCATCACTATAGATATTTATCATTGTATTACCTTTTCTATTCCTTCAAAAATTTTGTCTTTGTCTTGTAAACTATTTATATTTTCTAGTAAACCAGCAGCTCTATAGAATTCTAATAGAGGACTAGTACTATTTATGTAAGTTTGGAATCTAGATTTAAATGTTTCTTCATTATCATCACTACGTGTTTCTAATGCAGTTCCACAATTATCACAAATTCCTTCTTCCATAGGTTTAAATCCATCTAAGTATATATTATATCCTTTTTTACATTTTGGACAAGTAGCTCTACCTAAAGCTCTCTTCATTGCGTTTTCTTCATCTAATTCAAGATAAATAACAACACCAATTGAGTTATCAGTTTCTTCTAGAATTTCTTCTAAAGTTTTAGCTTGTGCAATATTTCTTGGATATCCATCTAAGATGAAACCATGTTCTCTTACATCATCTTGCGAAAGTCTTTTTGTAAGTAATTTAGCAACTAATTCATCACTAACTAACTTTCCAGCTTCAATAATTGAAGATATTTCATTAGCAAGTTCACCACCAGCTGCGATTTCTTCTCTAAGTAAATCTCCAGTTGAAATGTGTACATATCCGTACTTTTCAACAAGTAAATCACTTTGAGTACCCTTCCCAGCAGCAGGAGGGGCTATAAAGATTATATTCTTCATAACTAATCCCTTCTACGCTTAGAAGCAGTTTGATAACTACGTGACACAGCACTACTTTCAAGTTGTTTAAATGTTTCAAGTGCAACACCAACAACGATTAATAGTCCAGTACCACCTAGTGAAGCAGTACTTGATAATCCTGTAATTTTACTTAAAATTACTGGAATAGAAGCAAGTATAGCTAAACTAATACTTCCTGTAACAGTTAATCTGATTAATGTTCCTTTGAAGTAACTTTCAGTTCTTTCACCAGGTGTAATACCAGGAACATATGCTCTACTCTTATCAAGATTTTCGGCCATTTCTTTAGGATTTAATTGCATTAAAGTATAAAGGAATGAGAATCCGATAATTAATAAAACATATAATACAAATCCTGTTGCAGAAGTATAAACTATATAATTATTAACAAATGTACTAAATGCACCTTCACCTTTATCAATAAATTGACCAATTAAACTTGGAATACTAGTTAATGCACTTGCAAAGATTACAGGCATTACACTAGCTGAATTTAATTTTAAAGGTAAATATGATTGTTCGTTCTTTGTTGTGCTTGCAGTTCTTGTACTATGTTGTATAGGAATTCTTCTTTCTGAAATTTCTGTAAAAATTACACCTACTAAAATTAAAAGATAAGCAAGTATAAATAATACATAGAAAGTAATTCCAAGTGCTTGCTTGTATGTTCCATTAACAATTAGTTCATCAAAAGCTGATTTGAATGTTGATGGTAAATTACCAACAATACCTGCCATGATGAATAATGAAACTCCATTACCAAGACCTTTCTTAGTAATTTCATCAGCCAACCATAATAGTAAAGAAGTACCAGCTGTAAAGATTATAGTTGTTTTAATAACTTCCATTGTTGAATCAAGATTCATGAAAGCTATTGAATAAATATATCCTTGAACAAAAGCGAATAAGATTCCTAGATATCTATTAATCTTATTGATCTTTTGTCTACCAGTAGCTCCTTGTTCTTTTAATTCTTTAAAGTATGGAACAATGTCCATTTGTAAGATTTGAGTAAGAATTGATGCCGTAATATATGGCATAACTCCTAAGGAGAATATTGAAAATGTTTTCAAACTTCCACCACTCATTAAGTTTAGTAAATCAAGAAATCCTAAACCCTCTATCTTAGTTTTAGCACCAGGTACAACAATATTAGAACCGAAGGCGAACACAGCTAGAATAAGTAGTGTAAAGTATATTCTCTTTCTTAAATCTTTGTTTTGAGGACTGAATAGTCCTTTAAGACTTTTGAACATAACTAAATCACCTCTGTAGTTCCGCCTAATTCCTCAATCTTAGTTACAGCAACAGATGAGAATCTGTTAGCTTTAACATTAACCTTCTTTTCTAATTTTCCGTTTGCTAATACTTTAATACCAGCCATTTCCTTTTTAACAATTCCTTTTTCAACTAAAGTAGCTGGAGTAACAGTATCACCATCGTTGAATTTATTTAAATCAGAAAGGTTAACAACTGCAAATTCTTTTCTGAATCTAGCATTGTTGAAACCTCTCTTAGGAATTCTTCTGTAAAGTGGAGTTTGTCCACCTTCGAACCATGCAGAAATTGAAGCTCCGCTTCTAGACTTTTGTCCTTTTTCTCCAGTTCCAGCAGTTTTTCCTAAACCAGATCCGTTTCCTCTTCCAACTCTTTTTCTTGTTTTAGTTTCAGGAGATTTCATTAAATTATTTAATTTCATATTATAGCTCCTCAACTTTCTTACCACGTAATTCTGCGATTTGTTCAGCAGTACGTTCAGATTTTAAAGCACTAAGTGTAGCTTTAGCAACGTTAATTTGTGTATTTGAACCTAATGATTTAGATACAATATCTTTAATACCAGCAGCTTCAAGTACAGCACGAGCAGCTCCACCAGCAACAATTCCAGAACCTTTTGGAGCTGGTTTAATTAAAACTCTAGCTCTTCCACAAGTTCCAGTAGCTTCATGAGGAATAGTTCTTCCATCAACCATAGCAACCTTAACTAAGTTTCTCTTAGCAGCTTGGCTTGCTTTATTGATAGCTGGTTGAACTTCTGAAGCTTTACCAGTACCTAAACCGATTAAACCTTTTCCATCACCAACTACTACAGTTGCGGCGAATCTCATTACACGTCCACCTTTAGTTACCTTAGTAATTCTAGAGATGCTTATTACTTTTTCATCTAAAAGTTTCTTATTGTCATTAATTCTTTCGTTTCTTGCCATAATTTACCTCCTAGAAATCCAATCCATTTTCACGTGCAGCATCAGCTAATGCTTCAACACGTCCATGATATTGGTATCCACCTCTATCGAATACTACTTCTTTAATTCCAGCTTTAACAGCTTTTTTAGCGATATCAGCACCAACTGCTTTAGCAGCTTCTACGTTACCACCATTTTCAAGTTTTAAAGTTAAACTTGAAGATGAAACTAAAGTAGTACCTTTAACATCATCAATTATTTGAGCGAAGATTTGAGAATTTGATCTAAATACGTTTAATCTAGGACATTCAGCAGTTCCAGATACTTTATTTCTAACTCTTTTATGTCTTCTTAATCTTGCAACATTATTAGCTTCTTTTTTAATCATATTCTTTTACCTCCCCTATTTAGATGCTTTCTTTCCTTCTTTACGTCTAATGTGTTCGTCTTTATATCTAATTCCTTTTCCTTTGTATGGTTCAGGTAATCTGTTTTCACGAACTTTAGCAGCAAATTCAGATACTTTTTGTTTATCATTTCCTGAAATACTTAATTGTGTAGGACCTTCAGAAGTAACAGTAAGTCCTTCTGGAGCAGTCATTTCTACTGGATGTGAATAACCAACGTTTAAAGTTATTTTATTTCCAGCAACTTGACATCTGTAACCAACACCAACGATTTCAAGATCTTTTTTATAACCTTCAGAAACACCAACTAACATATTAGATATATTAGCGTTAGTAGTTCCATGAATTTGTTTTACAGTTTTGATTTCACTGTTTCTTGAAGTAGTTAATTTATCTCCATCAATTGAAACAGTAATGTTTGAGTTAATAGTTCCTTCAAGTGTTCCTTTAGGACCAGTAACTTTAATATTGTTTCCATCAAGTGTAACAGTAACACCAGCTGGAATTGTTAATACTCTATTTCCAATTCTACTCATAACTAATATTTTCCTTGATTACCAAATGTAAGCAAGTACTTCTCCTCCTAGATTTTGTTTTCTAGCATCTCTATCAGTCATAATTCCTTTAGAAGTAGAAATTATTGCAATTCCTAATCCGTTTAATACTCTAGGAAGTTTATCATGTTCAACATAAACTCTTAAACCAGATTTAGAAATTCTCTTAAGTCCAGTAATAACTCTAGTCTTTTTATCTTCAGTATATTTAAGATTTAAAGTTAAAGTATTACCATTTTTTGATTCAACTAATTTATATTCACTGATATATCCTTCTTCTTTAAGAATTCTAGCGATTTCGCAAGTCATCTTAGTTCCGATAACATCAACAGTGTCATATTTTAATTGATTTGCATTACGAATTCTAGTAAGCATATCTGCTATTTTATCTTCTACCATGTTTTTACTTCCTTTCTACCAACTTGACTTCTTAACGCCAGGTATTTTACCTTGGTTAGCAAGTTCTCTAAAACAAATACGACATAATCCGAATTTACGAATAACACCATGTGGTCTTCCGCATCTTTCGCATCTTGTATATTCTCTTACTTTAAATTTTTGAGGTCTTGCTTGTTTAACTTTTAAACTTGTCTTAGCCATATCAATACCCTACTTTCTAAATGGCATTCCGAAGCTGTCTAATAATGCGAAAGCTTCTTCATTTGTTTTTGCTGTTGTAACAAAAACAATATCCATTCCTCTTAATTTTACTACATCATCGTAATTAACTTCAGTAAAGATTAATTGATCTTTAATACCTAAAGTGTAATTTCCGAATCCGTCAAATGCTTTATCAGAAATACCTCTGAAGTCACGTACACGAGGTAATGCAACACGGATTAATTTTTCCATGAAGTTATACATATTTTCTCCTCTTAAAGTAACCTTAACTCCAATAGGTTGTCCTTCTCTTAATTTGAAACCAGCGATTGATTTCTTAGCTTTAGTTACAACTGGTGCTTGTCCAGTGATTTCAGCTAATTCAGCTTTAGCAGCTTCGATGTATTTTTCTTCTCTAGCTCCATCACCAACACCGATGTTGATAACGATTTTTTCAAGTCTAGGTACTTCCATTACAGAAGAATAATTGAATTTTTCCTTTAATGCAGGAACGATTTCTTCATTATATTGTTTCTTTAATGCGTTCATTATTTTTCACCTGACTCTTTCTTTGTAGTTTTTTTAGTAGTTTTTGTTGTTTTTGCAGTTTTTTCAGTTTTTTCAGCTTTAGGAGCTTTTTCTGCTTTAGCAGCTTTAGCTTCTACAACCTTAACGTTAGATACATGAATTGAAGCTTCTACTTCTACAATTCCACCATTTTCATTATAAGCAGATGGTTTAATATGTTTTTTAACAATGTTAACACCACTTACAACTACTCTGTCTTTTTTCTTTAGAATTGAAGTAATAGTTCCTTCTTTGCCTTTATCTTTTCCAGCAAGTACTCTTACTTTATCTCCGACTTTAATCTTCATAATATCCTCCTATAAAACTTCGTTAGCTAAAGATACGATCTTCATGTAATCTTTATCACGTAATTCTCTAGCTACAGGACCTAGAACACGAGTTCCAATTGGGCTCTTATCATCCTTAATTAATACACATGCATTATCTTGGAATTTGATATAAGAACCATCGTTTCTTCTAACTCCTTCAACACTTCTTACGATAACTGCTTTAACAACTTTACCAGCTTTAACATTAGAGTTAGGAATAGCTTTTTTAACTGTTCCAACAACTACGTCTCCAATGTTACCATATTTAACTTTACTTCCACCAAGTACTCTGATTACCATTAATTCTCTAGCTCCAGAGTTATCAGCTACTTTTAATCTTGTTTGTTGTTGTATCATAATAACCCTCCTAGATTTCTACAGATTCGATTAATACTTTATCTAAAACATATCTCTTAGTTTTTGATAATGGTCTAGTACCAATTAATCTAACTGTATCTCCTACTTTTGCAATATTCTTTTCATCATGAGCTGCATATTTCTTAGAATATTTAACTCTTTTATGATATAAAGGATCTCTTCTATAAGTTTCAACTAAAACTGTAATAGTCTTATCATTTTTAGCACTTACAACTTTACCTACTAATGTAGTTTTCTTAGCTTCACTCATTATTCATTTCCTCCTTTACGTTCATTTAAAACAGTCTTTAAACGAGCAATAGTTTTTCTACCTTCATTAATTTTATGAGGTTTTTCTACTGTTCCTGTAGATTGTTTCATTCTTAAATCAAATAATTCATCTTTGATTTCAGTAATCTTAGCATTGATTTCTTCAGTGGACATTTTTCTAATTTCACTAGTTTTCATTAGCTTCACCACTTTCTTCTTTTACTACTATTTTGCATTTAACACCTAATTTGTGAGAAGCAAGTCTTAAAGCTTCTCTAGCAGTAGCTTCTGGAACACCAGCGATTTCGAACATGATTGTTCCTTCTTTAACTACAGCTGCCCATTCTTTAACGTCACCTTTACCAGTACCTTGACGAGTTTCAAGTGGTTTCATAGTTCTTGCTAAATGTGGGAAGATGTTAATATAAATTTGACCACCACGTTTAGTGAATCTTGACATTGCAACACGAGCTGCTTCGATTTGTCTAGCAGTAATGTATGCTCCGTTCTTTGCTTGAAGTCCATATTCACCTAAATTTAATTTAGTATGTCCTTTAGCATGTCCTTCATAACTAATTCTATGAGGTTTACGATATTTAGTTCTTTTTGGCATTAACATCGCGGTTACCTCCTTTACGTTCAACTCTTATTTTGTTGTCGTTATTTCTACCTTTTAATACTTCACCTTTATAGATCCATACTTTAACTCCGATTTTTCCATAAGTTGTATCAGCTTCAGCTTCAGCATAATCTATATTAGCTCTAATTGTATGTAAAGGTACAGTTCCTTCAGTATATCCTTCAGAACGAGCCATTTCAGCACCATTTAATCTACCTGAAACTTTAGTTTTAATACCTTTAGCTCCTGATTTCATAGTTTGTCTGATAGCGTTCTTTTGAATTTTTCTGAAGTTTCCTCTATTTTCGATTTGATGAGCGATTGTTTGAGCAACAATTTCAGCACTTAAGTTTGGATTCTTAACTTCTGAAATAGTTAAGTAAACATCTTCACCAGATACTCTTTTGATTTCTTTTCTTAATTTTTCAATGTCATCTCCACCATGTCCGATGATAACACCAGGTCTAGCAGTAAAGATTTTAACATCTACTCTGTCAGCTTTTCTTTCAATATTGATTTCAGATACTAAAGCATCTTTTAATCTTTTTGATAAGAATTCACGGATTTTAATATCACTATTTAATTTTTTAACATAGTCTTGTTTTTCAGCAAACCAATTAGATTCCCAATTTTTGCTCATTCCAAGTCTTAATCCACGTGGGTCTACTTTTTGTCCCATTATTAAGCCTCCTTACCATCACTTACTTTTACAGTAATGTGACTAGTTCTTTTATCTCTTCTGTCGATTCTAGATCTTGAAGCAGGTTTAACTCTCTTTAAAACTACTCCAGGATTTACGAAACATTCAGAAACTACTAAATCTTCAAGTTTTGCATTGTAATTGTTAGTAGCATTAGCTACAGCAGAATTTAAAACTTTTTCGATTAGTCTAGAAGATTTAGTGTTAGTATTTTTAAGAATTGCAACTGCTTCATTAACTCTTTTGCCTCTGATTAAATCAATAGTCATACGAGCTTTACGTGGAGCAACCATTGCATTTTTATGAATTGCATAAGTTTCCATCTAAATCCTCCTATTTCTTTCCATCTTTTTGTCCAGCATGTCCACCAGCTTTACGAGTTAAAGCGAATTCTCCAAGTTTGTGTCCAACCATTTCTTCAGTAATGTATACAGGAATGAATTCCTTACCATTATGAACAGCAATAGTGTGTCCTACAAAGTCAGGGAAGATAGTAGATCTTCTAGACCAAGTCTTAACAACTTCTTTTTTATTTTCGTCATTTAATTTTTTAATTTTTTTCATTAGGCTTTCATCAGCGAAAGGTCCTTTTTTCAAACTTCTTGCCATATTATCACCTATTTATTTTTCTTTCTACTAACAATTAATTTGCTAGAAGCTTTTTTAGGTTTACGAGTCTTGTAACCAAGAGCAGGTTTACCCCAAGGAGTCATTGGGCTCTTACGTCCGATTGGTGTTCTACCTTCACCACCACCATGTGGATGGTCGTTAGGGTTCATTACAGAACCTCTATTTGTAGGTCTAATACCCATGTGACGAGTACGTCCAGCTTTTCCTATATTAACTAATTCATAATCTTCGTTACCTACAGTTCCGATTGTAGCCATACAAGTTCCAAGGATCTTTCTAGTTTCACCAGATTGTAAACGAATGATTACATATTTGTCATCTCTACCAAGAACTTGAGCAGATGCTCCAGCACTTCTTGCTAAAGCTCCACCTTTTCCAGGTTTCATTTCGATGTTGTGTACTAATGTACCAACAGGGATGTTTTGAAGTTGCATAGCGTTACCAACTTTGATATCGCAAGCTTCTCCAGATTCAACGATCATTCCTACTTTTAAATCTTTAGGAGCAATGATATATCTCTTTTCACCATCTAAGTAAGTGATTAAAGCGATATTAGCATTTCTATTTGGATCGTATTCAATAGTAGTAACTTTACCAGTTATACCAAATTTATTTCTTTTGAAATCAATAACTCTGTATTTTCTCTTAGCTCCACCACCAATGTGACGAACTGTCATTTTACCTTGGTTATTTCTTCCACCAGTTTTACTTCCAGAAGAAAGTAAAGATTTTTGAGGTTTATTTCCTTGAGTTAATTCTTCATTAACTAAAGTTGACATACCTCTTCTACCATTAGTAGTAGGTTTAAATTTTCTTATAGCCATGTCATTAACCTCCTATTAAATTTCAATAGCGTTACCTTCAGCTAAAGTAACGATTGCTTTCTTATAAGTTTTAGTTTTTCCAGTGTATCTTCCAACTCTTTTAGCTTTAGCTTTAGTATTAAGAGTTCTAACTTCTTTAACTTTTACACCGAAAGCTTCTTCAATTGCTTGTTTAATTTGAGTTTTGTTAGCATCTTTACTAACTTTAAATGTATATACATTATTTTCACTAATAGCAATTTGAGATTTTTCAGTAATTACTGGAGCAATAATAATATCTTTCATTAGTTAAGTGCCTCCTCAATATATTTAACACTGTCTTCATCAAATACTACAACATCAGCATTAACGATATCGTAAACATTTAATTCATCAGCCATGATAACAGCAACACTTCCTAAGTTTCTAGTTGCTAAATATAACATTTCAGCATCATGAGCACTTACGAATAATACTTTACCATTTAATTTTAATGTTTCTAACATTTTGATAGCATCTTTAGTTTTAGCAGATTTTAATTCTAATGAATCAACAACTACTACTGCTTTTTCAGCTAACTTAGCAGATAATGCAGATTTAAGAGCTAATCTTCTTTCTTTTCTATTTGTTTTGAATGAGTAACTTCTTGGAGTAGGTCCAAATACTACACCACCACCAACGAAGTGTGGAGCTCTGATTGTACCTTGTCTAGCGTTACCAGTTCCTTTTTGTCTATATGGTTTTCTTCCACCACCAGAAACTTCACTTCTACCTTTAGTATCATGAGTTCCTTGTCTTTGTGAATCTAATTGTAATCTAATAGCTTTCTTTAAAACTACATCATTACCTTCGATTTTAAATACATCATCATTTAAAGTTAAATCTTTAACTTGTTCACCTTTAAGGTTAATTTCTTTAATCTTTGCCATTCTTAAAAATCTCCTTTCGACCGAAACTATTAAGCTTCAGTAGTTTCCTCAACTTCTTCAGATTCAGCAGCAGTTTCAACAACTTCTTCAGTAGTTTCAGCAGTTTCTTCAACTGGAGTTTCTACTACTTCTTCTTCAACTTCATAAATGATGATATCTTTTGGATCAACTTTTCCACCTTTAACAGCAGAACGAATTAATACCATTCCATTTTTAGGTCCAGGAACATTTCCACTAACTAAGATGTAATTATCTTTAGTAGAAACTTCAATAATTTCAAGGTTTTGAATTGTAACAGTTTCAACACCCATATGTCCTGAGTTCTTTTTACCCTTTAAAACCCTCATTGGTAACATAGTTCCCATTGAACCAGGTCTTCTATGATAATGAGATCCGTGAGTTTCAGGTCCACGAGATTGACCGTGTCTTTTAATAACACCAGTGAATCCTTTACCTTTTGAAGTTCCAGTTACGTCTACACGTTCACCAACTTCAAATGTGTCAGCTGCAATAACGTTTCCTAAAGTATATTCAGCTGGGTTTTCAACTCTAATTTCTTTTAAGAAGCGCTTAGCAGATGTGTTAGCTTTTTTAGCGTGTCCGATTTCAGCTTTAGTAGCACGCTTTTCCTTTTTGTCTACTGCACCTAATTGAATAGCGTTATAACCATCAGTTTCAACTGTTTTGATTTGAGTAATAACGTTAGGTTCAACTTCGATTACAGTAACAGGAATAACTTTTCCATCCTTTGTAAACTTTTCAGTCATTCCGACTTTACGTCCTAAGATTCCTTTCATAATTTCCTCCGTATAGTTTTTTGTTTAAATTCGTTTTTTAGATTACTTAATTTCAGCTTCAACGCCACTAGGTAAATCTAATTTCTTTAGAGCATCCATAGTTTTTTCACTTGGATTTTTGATGTCGATTAATCTCTTATGAGTTCTCATTTCAAATTGTTCACGACTATCTTTGTATTTGTGTACTGCTCTTAATACAGTAATCTTTTGGATTTCTGTAGGAAGTGGTACTGGACCAGAGATTTCTCCACCAGTTCTCTTTACAGTATCAATTACTTTAGCACATGCATTGTCTAAAACTTTGTGATCATAAGCTTTTAATCTGATTCTGATTTTTGACATATTTAAATGTACTCCCTTCGTTTATATCTTTGTATAAACATAGCTCCGTGACGAATTAACCTGACCAATACTAACCAGGTTTGCAACTCCTCCTGGTGTGTCAGCAACCTCGCACATCTTCGCCGTTTAAACATTTCAATTATACATTATTTGATTTTCAAAATCAAGTAATAATTTTAACTTTTTTTAAAAATTGTATTGACAACAAAAAAGAAACGTAATTACGTCTCTTATTCATATGGTATAAGTGCATCTAATAATGTATTTATAACACTTATTAATCTAGTAAGACTTCTTAGGCTTTCTACTTCCATGCATTTCTTAATATCTGTTTTTTCATCTTTATCAATTAAACCATTAGAACTTAAGTTCTTAACTATCTTAGGAATATTGTTTTTATAAACATTAATTAAATATAGATCATATAAAGTAACTACAGTAATTAAAGCAATACCAATAACACTAAAAGTAAACTCATTTAAAAGTGTTCCCATAACAATCATAATGTATGAAAGAACAACCATATAAAATACAAGCTTAGAAAGTTTATCTCTATTCTTATATACATTACTATTCTTCTTATCTATAGCTTCATACGATTTTAAAGCAGAAACTGCTATTGCATATAAACTACTTTCATCAAAAGAATACACATCTAATTTAATAGTATCTCTTAAACTATTATATTCACTATTACCTTTAGTAAGAAGTATATATGTTCTTGAATCTTTATCTAACATTTCATGAGCTAACTCACATCCTGTTAATTCTCTTTTATTATTTTTAAGTATATAGTTTTTTTGAACTAAATAAATATAAACTTTAATAATTAAAGAAATAATAAATAATATAATAAATAAAGCTAAGAATATCATATATACACCTCTTATTTAATTATTCTATATACAGTACCTTCTCTACTATCAATAAGTTCAATACCTTTACTTAATAGATCATCTCTTATCGAATCAGCTAAAGCGAAATCTTTATTCTTTTTAGCTTGTGCTCTTTTTTCAATTAAAGTTTTTATTTCAGCATCGTTTTCTGATAATTCTTCCTCATGAATTAAATCTAAACTAAATACTGTATCAAAATTCTTAATTAATTCTAATTTAGTATTACCATTAACTGAATCATCTTTTAATAAATCAAATAATACAGTTAATGCATTCGCAGTATTTAAATCATTTTCAAGTTCAGCTTTGAAAAGTGAATTATATTTATCAAATGAAGTTTGATCTAATTCTCCATCTTTACTAAGATTACTTATTTTATTTCTTAGTTTCTTTAAAAGGTTCTCATTTTGACTTAAAGAATCATAAGTAAATAATAATTGTTTTCTATAATGACTATTTAAAACCATTAATCTATAACCTAGTGGATCATAACCTTGTTCAATAAGTTTAGAAACAGTTAAGATATCACCCTTAGATTTACTCATCTTACCTTCATCTGTTAAAAGGTGTTCATTATGGAACCAATAATTACACCATTTATGTCCTAAATAAGCTTCACTTTGTGCAATCTCATTTGTATGATGAGGGAATATATTATCTACTCCACCACCATGAATATCTAAATGTTCACCTAAGTATTTAATTGAAATACCAGAACATTCAATATGCCATCCAGGATATCCGACTCCCCAAGGAGAATCCCAAGTTAATTCATGATTTTCAAATTTAGAAGTTGTGAACCATAAAGCGAAATCTGCTTGATTTCTTTTAGCAGCATCTTCTTCAACGCCTTCTCTAGCACCAACAACCATATCATCAATCTTATGATTTGTTAAAACATAATAATCATTTAGTTTTGAAATATCAAAATAAATATTTCCACCTGATTGATATGCATAACCTTCATCTAATAGTTTTTCAATCATTTTAATATACATATCAATGTTTTCAGTAGCTGGACTAATTATTTCAGGTTTCTTACAATTAACAGCTTCAAAATCTTTAAAGAACTCTTTAGTGTAGAAATCTGCAATTTCCATAGCTTTCTTATGTTCTCTTTTAGCAGCAGCTAACATTTTATCTTCACCAGAATCACTATCACTAGATAAATGACCAACGTCAGTAATATTCATAGCACGAGTAACATCATATCCTAAATATCTTAAAGTCTTATCTAAAATATCATGTCCTATATAATTTCTAATATTACCAATATGAGCATAATGATATACTGTAGGCCCACATGTATAGAATTTAACTTTTCCTTCTTCATTAGGAATAAATTCTTCAACTTGTCTTGTTAATGTATTATAAATTTTCATATTGTTACCTCTTTCTCGTTTAATTATTTTTGTTTATTTTTCATTAAAGGCAACATCGTTTAATATTTAACATAATTATCACTTCTTTTACGTGTATTATATAAGAATAACGTTAATTTTTCAACAAACAAAAAAAGAAACAAAACTGTTTCTTCTTTTTAAACTCACGCTTTATTTATTAAACTTAAAGAAATCTAATAAATTTAAAATAAAGCTTCGATTAGATGGACAATCTACATCATAATCCAAAGTGCTTCCAAATATTTGATTTACAGTATCATATGAAACTCTATTCCAGCTACGATCAATGCAAGTTCTTATATTTCTTTCAATGCATTTTGGTGAACAAGAAAATTCATCTGCAAGTTTCTCATATAAGTTTTTCATTGATTTACATCTATAGTTCTTTTCATCTAGTAAAATTACTACAGCTTTGCTTAGAAAATCAAATCCATAATACTCACTTGAAACACCAAGTCTATGAAGAAGAAGTCCTACTTCTTTTTCACTTTGTTTCATCCTATACCCCTCTATATTACTTTTTTTGTTTAAGACAGTTGTTGCCAAAAACAATTACGATATTACAACAAAAAGAAAAGAATATCAAATATTTTTTTACTATAAAGAAAATAAAAGGAATAGTGAAACTATTCCTTTTAAAAATTTTCAAATATAACCAATTTTTTAATAATTATTAGCTTTTACTTCAAAGAAGCTTTGAGGATGTGCACATACTGGACATACTTCAGGAGCTTTCTTGCCAACAACTACATGTCCACAGTTTCTACAAATCCAAATTGAATCACCATCTTTAGAGAATACTACATTATCTTCAATATTCTTAAGTAGTTTTCTATATCTTTCTTCATGATGTTTTTCAATCTCAGCAACTTGTCTAAATTTAATAGCTAATGCTTTAAATCCTTCTTCTTCAGCTGTCTTAGCAAATTCTTCATACATGCTTGTCCATTCATAGTTTTCACCTTCAGCTGCTGCTAAAAGATTTTCAGGTGTTGAAGGTATTTCTCCACCATTAAGTTCTTTAAACCACATCTTAGCATGTTCTTTTTCATTATTAGCTGTTTCTTCAAATAAAGCAGCTATTTGTTCATATCCATCTTTTTTTGCTTTAGAAGCAAAATAAGTATATTTATTTCTAGCTTCACTTTCTCCAGCAAATGCTTTTTTTAAATTTTTTTCTGTTTTTGAACCTTTTAATTCCATTTTTATCACTTCCTATACAAATAATAACATAATTCGACAAAAAACGACATTCGAATATGTTTAAATAAAAAAGAGTTCTAAAAAGAACTACTTTATCTCATATGTCTTTCTTTCTTTAAACTCTTCTTGTTTACCATTATTCCAATTTTTAACTGGTCTATAATATCCAGTAATCCTACTATAAACTTCACATTCACTTTTACACTTAGGACAAGTACTTACTTCTCCACTTAAATATCCATGGTTAGGACATACAGAATAAGTTGGAGAAATAGTAAAGTATGGAAGTTTATAATTATAAGCAATTTTCTTTACTAAATTTTGAGTACTCTTATAATCTTCTAACTTTTCACCTAAGAATGAATGAAATACTGTTCCACTTGTATATAATACTTGGAAATCATCTTCAATATCTAATGCTTCAAAAATATCACTAGTCTTACCTACAGGTAAATGAGAGCTATTAGTATAATATGGTTCTGTATCTCCAGCAGTAAGAATATCTGGATATTTCTTTTTATCTTTTAAAGCTAGACTATAAGCAGTAGATTCCGCAGGTGTAGCTTCTAGATTATAAAGAATGTTAAACTTCTCTTGATAATCAGATAACTTAGATCTTAAATGGTTTAATACATTTAAAGTAAATGCTTTTCCTTTTTTAGAACAAATATCTTCTTTAACCCAAGAAGCATTTAAACAAGCTTCATTCATACCTACAATACCAATTGTAGAAAAATGATTATCAAGCATACCTAAATAAGCTTTTGAATATGGATATAATCCATTATTCATGTATTCAATTAATCTTTCTCTTTTAATATTTAAACTTTCAATAGCAATATCTAAGATACTATCTAAAGAATCATAGAAATCACTTTCTGATTCAGCTTCATAAGCAAGTCTTGGAACATTAATAGTAACTACTCCGATAGAACCTGTAGATTCACCACTACCAAAGTATCCACCACTTTTCTTTCTTAATTCTCTTAAATCAAGTCTAAGTCTACAACACATACTTCTAACATCGCTAGGTTCCATATCACTATTAATATAGTTAGAAAAATATGGAGTACCATACTTATTAGTAAGTTCAAATAATAATTTATTTATCTTTGAATCATCAAACTTAAAATCTTTAGTAATTGAATATGTTGGAATTGGGTATTGAAATCCTCTTCCATTATAATCTCCTTCAAGCATTACTTCTAAGAAAGCAGTATTAACCATATCCATTTCTTTTTGACATTCTCCATAAGTGAAATCCATTTCTTCTCCACCTACGATCGCAGGTAAGTCTTTTAAATCACTCGGAGGAGTTAAATCTAAAGTAATATTAGTAAATGGTGATTGACTACCCCAACGTGAAGGAATATTAAGTCCATATACAAATGATTGAATAGCTTGTTTAACATCTTTATATTTAAGTTTATCAACTCTAACAAAAGGAGCTAAATAAGTATCAAATGAAGAAAATGCTTGAGCACCAGCCCATTCATTTTGCATAACACCTAAGAAGTTAACCATTTGATTACATAGTGTTTGTAAATGTTTAGCAGGACCAGAAGTAATTTTACCTTCCACACCTCTAATACCAAAACTAATAAGTTGTTTTAAACTCCAACCTGCACAATAAGGAGATAACATAGATAAATCATGAATATGGATATATCCATCATTGTGTGCAAATTCAATTTTTTCATTATATATCTTTTTTAACCAATAATTAGAAGTCATCTTACCAGACTCATAAAGAATAAGCCCACCAATTGAATATGGTACAGTACTATTCTCTTTTATCTTCCAATCTTCGTTATTTAAATACTTATCTATAATTTCATTAGTATCCATAATACCACCTAACTAATTATAACATATAAGATATAACTGAACATCAGTAATATTTACAAAGAAAAGAACTTTTGTTATACTCGTTTTAGAATAAAAGAATTGAGGAATGGCTATGGATAACGCAATTAAAGAAACAAATAAAAAACTAGAAGAAATAGTTAAAATACTTAATGAAAATAAAGAAAAATATCAAAATAAGTATAATGATATAAATAAAGTAATTAATCAAAAACTTGAACAAGTTAAAAATTACAAGGAAGATTATTATGCTGCTAAAGAAAAAATAGATAATCTAAATACTGATATTGAAGAATTCAAAGAAGAATATAAAAAATTAGTTAATAAGTTTAAAGATGATGAATTATCAAATATTCTAATCGGAGCTAATAAAGAGATATCTGCTAAAATAAATGAAAGAAAACTTACTATTCAAAAAGATACAGATGAAATGAATAAACTTGTAAGTGAAGCAGAATCTATTAAACAAGAACTAATTACTTTAAATGCTGAAAAGAAAGCCTTAGAAATTCTTTTAAATAAATCAATGGATATAGCTAAATTCTATGAATCAACATTAATGGAAATAGTAAATTATTCAAACGAAAATCCAGAAGATTTATGTAAGTATTTTTCACAAGAAAAAATGAAAAATTCACAAAAGAATAATAATCATAATAAAAAGAATAAAAAAAATAGACAAGCAGTTACTTCTGAAGCATTTGATTTAGATTCAATAATAACAAATGACATCGTTAAATAAACGATGTTTTTTTATGCACAAAAAAAGATAAACATTATTGTTTATCTTCATATTTTTCTTTTTCCCAACGAGCAAATATACCACAAGGAAGTATTAAATCAGAATCTTTCATAGGAATACCTAACTCATCACTAGTAATAAATCCATTGAATCTTCTATTAACAGTTAATTTAAGAACATCTTCTAAAACGTTCATAGAAAGACCTGTAGTATAACTATTAATTAGGAACATAAGTGGATCATCACTAAGAATCTCAGTACATAACTTAACTAAGTTATATAAATCATTTTCAATATTCCATATTTCTTTATTAGAACCTCTACCAAATGAAGGAGGATCCATAAGAATAATATCGTATTTATTTCCTCTTCTAATTTCTCTTTCAACAAATTTAACAACATCATCAACAAGGAATCTTATTGGTCTATCTTGAAGATTAGAACTTCTAACATTTTCTTTAGCCCAATCAGTCATTCCACGAGATGAATCAACATGTACTACTTCAGCACCAGCAGAAAGTGCAGCAACTGAAGCACCACCAGTATATGCAAAAAGGTTAAGTACTTTAATAGTTTTCCCCTTCTTTACTTCATTTGAAACTTTTTCTCTAATTATATCCCAGTTATAAGATTGTTCAGGAAATAAACCTGTATGTTTAAATCCCATTAATTTTAAATTAAAAGTTAAATCTTTCCATCTTATTTCCCAAGAATCATCCATGTGTTTATTAAATACATGCCATTCTCCACCACCAGTTTTACTTCTAGTGTATTTAGCATCTACAGAATCCCATAAAGATTTATTCTTTTTATCTGTCCATATAATTTGAGGATCTGGTCTAGAAAGAATAACTTCATTCCATCTTTCTAACTTTTGACCAGAAGCCATATCTAATATTTCATATTGAGGAAAATCTTTTATAATCTTCACAAGTATCACCTATTTCAATTTAATATTCTTAACAAATCTAGGAGCTCTTAACATACATTTAATTGAAGTATCAACAACATCTAGAATTGAAATTATTATTATAAAGAAACCTAAACTAATAACTTGAATATCAGGATGATTTATTAAAGCAATAGAAATTACTAAACCTACGATTAAGAAAATAACTAAAAGCATAGTAACAACATACCAATAAGCATCTTTTCTTTGATAATAATAGTCAACGGCAAATAGTTTAACACCTGTAACGACTAAAGTAAATAACATAATTGACATAGTAAATACTGTTGAGGCATCAATAAACGCACTTAATATAACATTTAATATAGCAATTGCACATGACCCTAAACATAAATATACCTTCTCATATGTCTTATAATTAATTACTACAAACTTAATTAGATTAGCTAAAGCATATAAAGATAACATAACAATTACAAAGTTATTAACTCTATAAACTTTCGTAGTAATTATCGTAGGACTAATAATATAAATAAGTCCCAATATAAATAATGCAGAACTAATTGATAAACCAACAAAGAAATGTTTTTGATTTTCATTTCTTTTTTCAATTAAAGCATTGATAATTTTTCCAATCATTTATAACACCATCTCTCCTATTATCATATTACTTATATAAGGCTAAAAAGTCAATAAACGCTCCTCTTTATGATTTAAAAAATACTTAATTTATAATATAATAATATTTATAGAAAGGATTAGGAATATGGAAGGAATTTTAATTATGTTAGGTTTTATCGTACTTATGATAATTGTAAGTTCAATAAGACAAATTAACGAATACGAGAAAGGTATTTTATTTGAATTTGGTAAATTCAAAAGAATTATGAATTCAGGATGGCATGTAGTTCTACCTATTATTCAAAGTTTCCAAAAAATAGACGTAAGAACTAAAGCTGTAGACGTACCTGAACAAGATGCAATCACTAAAGATAATGTATCTATTAAAATTAATGCAGTTTTATATTACAAAATCTTTGATGCATCTAAAGCAATTTGTGCAGTTGAAAATTATCAATATGCAGTTTCTCAATTAGCACAAACTACAATGCGTAATGCAGTTGGTGCTGTAACACTTGATGAATTATTATCACAAAGAGATAAAATCTCTACAGAAATTTGTGGTATCATCGATGCTGCTACTGACCCATGGGGTATCAAAGTTGAAAATGTAGAATTAAAAGATGTTAAATTACCTGCAGACATGCAAAGAACAATTGCTAAAATCGCAGAAGCAGAAAGAGAAAAACAAGCTGTAATTACTAAAGCTCTTGGAGAAAAAGAAGCAGCTAACAATTTAGCTGAAGCAGCAAGAGAATTAAGTTCAGCTCCTGGAGCTCTTCATTTAAGAACTTTATCTACATTAAATGATTTATCATCAGATCAATCAAATACAATTATTTTTGCAATACCAATCGAAGTATTAAGTGCATTTGGACAAACAAATGTAAGTAATGCTTTAGATAAAATTCAAAAAATAACTAAAAAAGATAAATAATAAAAACAAGGATTCCTTGTTTTTTTATTTTCTAAAAAGTTTATCTTTTTTAACCTCAACTGATGGTTTCATAAGTTCATATATTTCATTAGAACTAAGAGTATTATCATTACTATTAACTATGATAGAATCTCTTTCTTCGCTAGTTAAAACTTCTATTTCATCATTATCTTTAACATAAGCTTCTTGAACAGGAGTCTCAAGAATAATTCTTGCTTTATTAGATTCTCTAACTTTAGTTACTTTCTTGAACTCATCACCTGCATAAGCACTTTTAGTAACATAATTAATATCCTTAATTGAAGTCATATTATCACCTAAAGTTATAATAACATAATATCCTTGTTAAAAGTCAAAAAATTTTATAATATATACGTGTGATTAATATGAACGAGAAAAATTTAATAGAACATTATAATAAACATAATGAAGACAAAAGATTAAAAACTAAACATGCTCAAATAGAATATGTTACTGCCATGGAATACATAAAGAAATATATAAATAAAGGTTCAAGTATTCTTGATGTCGGAGCAGCAACTGGTGCCTACTCTATCCCTTTATATAATGATGGATATAAAGTAACAGCATTTGAGTTAGTTAAACATAATCTTAAACAAATAGAAATGAAAAATAAAAACATTACCTGTGTCTTAGGTAATGCAATAGATTTATCTAAATTTGAAGATAACTCATTTGATTGTATCTTATTATTTGGTCCAATGTATCATTTAATATCTTATGAAGAAAAACTACAAGCTTTAAAAGAAGCTAAAAGAGTTTGTAAAACTGGTAGGTATATTTACATAAGTTATTGTATGAATGAATATGCAGTAATAACACATGCATTTAAAGAACATCAAATATTAAATATTAAAGATGAATTAGATGAAAACTTCAAAGTTCTAAACAAACCAACAGATCTATATACATATGTAAGACTTGAAGATATTAATAAACTAAAAGAAGATACTAATTTAGAAAGAATAAAAATAATCAATCAAGATGGTCCTGCTGAATATTTAAAACGAGAAATAAATTCTATGAGTGATGAAGAAATAGAAATGTTAATAAAATATCATTTATCAACATGTGAAAGACCTGAACTATTAGGAGCAGGAAGACATATTTTAGACATACTAAAAAAAGTGGATTAAATATCCACTTTTATTTTTTCTTAGTTTTCTTAGTTGTTGTAGTTTCAGCTTTTTGAGTAGTTGTATCTTTCTTTTCATTTTTCTTAGTAGTAGTTGTAGAAGTGTCTTCATCTTTAAATCCACAAGCAGTAACTACTTCTAATTTATAATCCTTTTCACCATATGGTTCTTGAGGATAAATAATAACTTTAGTATTATCTACATCACATTTATCATTTTCACCTTTACCAGTTTTGAACCATTCATTTTCTAAAGATTCTACTCTTTCAGTAATAGATGCATCTTTAACTTCTTTTTCTTTCTTTCCTTCACCATCTTTAACTACGATAGTAGTAAATGCTTCTTTATATTTATCAGTAGTAACATAATATCTAATTAAATTTTCTAGAGATACTTTAATACCCATTGATTGATATTTAGATAAGAATTCAGTTCTCTTATCATTATCTCCATTACCAGAAGATTTATAATAGAAATCTTCATAGAAAGTAACACCTAAATCATTAACTTTTTGTTTAATAACCTTTTCAGTCGAAGGTTTACTTAATGAAGGAATAACAAATAAACATCCAATTACAATTACTAATGCTGCAGCAACACCTGCAGATACTTTTTTATGAGCTTTTACTAATTCTACTAATTTAGTAAATCCTTTCTTAATTAAACTACCAAGTTTTACTAAACCTTTTTTAATAACAACTAAAAAATCTTTTAATTTTTTCTTAAAATCAAATTTTTCTTTTGTAACAACATTTGATGCACCAACGTTTTTTTCAGGTACTACAGTTGCCTTTTTTTCTTTTTTGTTTTTCATCTTTTCACCATCCTATTATTGTTAACATAAGTATATCATAAGATTATAAAAAGTGTACAAAATATTTTAAAATGATATATAATTAATATATATTTAAAGAGGTGAAAATATGCTTGATGTAATTATTCCAACATATAATGAAGAAGATAATGTTGAACCTTTATATAAAGAATTATCTAGTACATTAAAAAACATAAAATACACATTGATTTTTATAGATGATGGATCAAATGATAAAACATTATCAAAATTAATTAAATTATATAACAAAGATAAGAATCATATAAAAATAATTTCTTTTTCAAGAAACTTTGGAAAAGATGCTGCAATCTATGCAGGTATGAAAGAATCTAATGGAAAATATATATCTATCATAGATTCAGACTTACAACAACATCCAAAACATATCTTAGATATGATTGAATTCTTAGATAAAAATGAAGAATATGATGAAGTAGCTATGGTAAATAGTTATGAAAAAGATTCCTTCATGCAAAAAATATTCAAAAAGAAATTCTATAAACTAATGTCTAAAGTTACTAAATACAATTTTGAAGTTGGAGCTTCAGACTTTAGAACAATAAGAAGTTATGTTGCAAAAACTTTAGTAGAATTAAAAGAAACAAATAGATTTACTAAAGGACTATTTGCTTGGACAGGATTTAATATTAAATATATGAAATATACTCCTGATAAGAGATTACATGGTAAATCAAAGTTTAATTTTACTAAACAAATAAATTATGCAATTGATGGAATATTAAACTTTTCTACTTCTCCAATGAAGTTATCTCTATATGTAGGATCTACTATTTCAACATTATCATTTATTTATTTAATATATATAATAATTAAAACTTTAATCTCAGGAAAAGATGTCCCAGGATTTGCATCAATAATGTCAGTAATGTTATTACTAGGTGGAGTAATCTTAGTACTTCTTGGATTAATCGGAGAATATGTAGCAAGAATATATATAGAAACAAAAAGAAGACCTATATATGTTTCCAAAGCTAAATTTGGATTTGATGAAGATATTTTATAAAAATAAAAACGAAGAATTATTAATTTTCTTCGTTATTTTTTTGTACTAATAATTCATTATCAGTTTCTTCTTTAACAAGTATTTCATTTTCTTTATTATCAAGAACTAATACTTCATTATCTTTTTCTTCTAAAACTAATACATCAGTATTTTCATTAATATTTTGAATTTTATTTTCCATTGTTGTCTCCTATTTTGATTTTATTTCTTCAATATATCTATTAACTTTCATAGCCCAAGTACTACTTTCAGCGTATTTAGGATTCATTTGTTCAGGTGTTCTTAAACCTTGTGAATAATAATAGTTATAAACTATTCCTAAATAACCTTTAATACCATCTTCAAGAGTATCATATTTACTATAACTAGTACCATTACAACTACCATGGAATTTTAATCCTCCGATATTATTGCAAGAAGTAGTCAATCCAGAGCATCCATACTTACAACCTGTTTCTAAAAGAACAATAGCAACTGCTAAATAAGGATCTAATCCTGTCTTTCTTGTATAATCAGCAAAGAAGTATCCAGTGTTTGTCATATAACTTCCTAAAGATTTATTTAATTTATTAGTAAGTTCTGTAATAGTTAAACCATCATATACAATTGAACCGTCATCATAAATCTCTGGAGCTTCACTATAAGGATAAACTCCATTATCAACATAATTACTTTCAATTACATCTTCAGTAGATGTTCCAAAAGGAGAGAATTCACTTTCCTTCTCTATCGGTTTAGTAACAGCATTTACATATCCTTTTTCATCTAAATTAACATTTGCACCTCTAATACTTTTAATAGGTTCTAATATATCAAAATCTTTAAAAAATAAAGATTTAACGCCAAAAAAAACAGAAAAGCATAATAAACCAATGACAAATATAAACACTAAAAATTTCTTCATATTATCTTTCCTAACTTTCTAAATAAATTATAGCATTTACATATATTCATATCAATAATTTGTTATTGGTGCTAAAACCATGAGATAATATGAGAACTTAGGGATAATTATATGATAAATATTTTGAAAATCAATCGAAGATGCTGGAGAAACTGTTGAAAAATCCAGATAATTAAACACAAAAAAACTATTAGAATTAACTAATAGTTTTAATTTTGTTATTAAATAGCTCTAAATGCGTCTTTTCTCTTAACTACTGTAAGAACAATAGCACATACACCAAGAATAATAGCAGCTGGAATTAAATAACTATCAACACCAGTTTTAGCATTCTTAGCACAGTTAGATTTAGTAGTTACAGTATCTACAACTTTACAAGCAGCATCTTGAGAACCAGTAACTTTCCAAACATATTCAGTTTGATCTCCTGTTGTAGGACATTCATAACATGAATAAGTTTCTTCAGTACCAGCTGAACAAACATAAGCTTCATTCATTAATACAACTGGGAATACTGAATAAGCAGCACCTTCTTCTCCACCTTCTTTAAGAACGTCAGCTAATTCAATTTTAGAAATAGCATCTCCTGATTTAGTAATTTTTAAACCTACAACATGAGTAGATTCTTTACCAGAAGTTGTTGAAGCTGTCTTAGTAGCCATGTATAAAGTAGTTTTACCAGATCCTAATGAAGCAAATACTTCACCAAAGAATGTCTTCATATCTCCAGTTAAAGTAACTTCTTGACCAACTGTATCAACACCAAATAAAGTTTTAATATCAGTAGCAGTAGCAATATCAACATCAATACCTGTTGAAGCATCAGTAGCATAACCATATGGACTTTTAATTGATTCTCTAAGTCCAGTAACTGCTTCAGTATAAACAGTAGCAGAAGTTATTGGATTACTAGAAACAGAAACTAAACTATTTTGAGATAAAGCAAATAGATTAATAACTCTTAAATACTTATGTCCAGCATCATCAGTTTTATTACTATCTTCAATATAAATAGTTCCATTACCAGTATAATTTAATGCATATGAATCAGGAGCATTTTTGAATAATTCCCATTCTTCTGAATTTCCCGCAAAATTAATATAATCTCCTTTAGTATATGAAGCTGCATTAGCAACAACAGGAGCAATAGCTAGTAAAGCAACTAAACATGCAAATAACTTTTTCATATCTCTCTCCTTCTCTATTTTATAAATAAAATATATCACAAATTAATAAAATAATCTATAAACTTAAATTAATAAATAATCTTTTACATCAATTAGCTGTAGCATGGTGACATACCATAGAATCTTTAGAAAGTCTTTCAAAAGTATATCCATTATTAAGTCCATATTGAATAATTCTTTCAACAGCTTTTACAGAATATCCTTTAGAATCATGTTGTAATACAACATATCTACCTGAGCCTAAGTTTCTAACTACATTATTATAAACTTGATTAGTATCAGTAGTAGCTCCAGCATCGCCTGAAGAAATATTCCAGTCATAATAAACATAACCTCTATTTTCAAGTTCTCGAGCAAGTGTACTCATAATACATTTAGTACTTCTACTAACAGTATTCGAAGAACCTCCTGGAAATCTAACTATATATGATTTTTGACCAGTAATTCTTTCAACTCTATCACTTATTCTTTGTAAGTCATAAAAGTAAGCATCAACTGATGCATATACAGAACTATAATTATGAGAATAAGTATGAAGTGCAACAGTATGACCTTCATCATATTCTCTTTTAATTGAAACATCACTACCATTACCTGTTACAAAGAATGTAGCTTTAACACCATATTTCTTTAAAACATCTAAAAGTTCAGCAGTATACCCTGAAGGTCCATCATCAAATGTTAAATAAATAACTTTACCAGAACCCTTACAACTATAACCAACTTTATTACAAGTATAACTAACCGATGCAGGTTGAGGAGTATATACTTTAACAGTTCTTTTTACTTCACTAACATTTCCACTAGAATCTTTTGCAGTATAAACAACTGAATAAGTTCCATCTTTTTTAGTATCTACAGGATTTTGAACAGATACTTCTACTCCTCCATCACAATTATCAATTGCACTAGCTCCTTGATCCCCATAATTGCTTCCATTTGTTAAAGAAACAGATGAATCACCATTCAAAGTAATAACGGGAGGTTCAGTATCACTAGCAACAACATCAAAAGAATATTCAGTTTTATTACTACTAAAGTCACTAACTGAAGTATGTAGCTTATTTGTTTCTTTATCATAATAGAAAACTATCTTATCAGTTAAATCTCCATCATAAGAATCAATCGCAGTAACTCCACCCTTAAGAATCTTTCCATTATTTGGACATACTTCAATATCTTCCTCACTCTTAGTCAAAACAGGTCCTTCATTATCAACAACATTTAAAATACCTGTCTTAGTATAAGTATGATTCTTATATTTAAAAACATATTCTACATCATAAGTACCAACTTTATCAGCTTCGTATTCTCCATTAATCTCAGGATTTATATTTCTACACTTAAAAATATTCCCATAACAAACATTTTTAATATCTAACTCATCACTATATACTTTAGAAACTACACCATTAAAGTTTTTTACATAAAACCTAGGTAAGCAACAAGTATATATAAAGAATATTAGCCCAGTACTTAAAAGTACAACTAAAGAAATAACACAAATTAATATACCTTTTTTCTTAAACATATAATCACCATACAATATAATTATAGATTTAATAAAAAAAATATACAATTAAAAAAAGTGCTTATTCAGCACTTTCATCTTTCTTTTCTTCAACTGGTTTGACATCTTCAGTTTTCTCTTTTTTAACAGGTTTTGGTAAAGCATCTTTTCTAGAAAGATTTAATCTACCTTTATTGTCATATCCTAAAGATACAACCATAATCTTATCACCAACTGAAACAACATCAGAAGCTTTTTCTACTCTTTCATGAGCAAGTTTAGATACATGAACTAAACCTTCACATCCTGGCCATAATTCTACGAAAGCACCAAAGTCTTCAACTTTAACTACTTTACCTTCATATTTAACACCAGTTTCAACTTCTCTAACGATATTCTTAATCATTTCAGCAGCTTTATTAATAATTCCTCTATCAGTATGATAAATAATTACTTGTCCATTTTCTTCTACATCAATCTTAACAGCGTTAATATCTTGAACAGTTTCAACATTAGAAGATTCACAAATAATCTTAGTAATAGTTTCTCCACCCTTACCAATTACATCTTTAATTCTGTCTGGATTGATCATAAAAGTTTCAATCTTAGGAGCATATTCTGAAACATCTTTTCTTGGTTCTGGAATACAAGCTTCCATAACGTCTAAGATTTCCATTCTTGCTTTCTTAGCTTGCATTAATGCTTTTCCTAAGATTTCTTTATTAATACCTTTTATCTTAATATCCATTTGTAGAGAACAAATACCTTTTCTTGTTCCACCTACTTTGAAGTCCATATCTCCTAAATGATCTTCCATACCTTGAATGTCAGTTAAGATTTCATATTCTTTTTCATCTTTAGAAGTAATAAGACCCATTGCAATACCAGCAACTGGAGCTTTTAATGGAACACCTGCAGCCATTAATGACATACAACCAGCACAAATAGTAGCTTGTGATGAAGAACCATTTGATTCTAAGATTTCAGATACAACTCTAACTGTGTATGGGAATTCTTCTTCAGATGGCATAACTTGTCTTAAACATCTCTCACCTAAAGCACCATGTCCAATTTCTCTTCTACCTGGAGATCCATATCTACCAGTTTCACCTACAGAAAATGCAGGGAAATTATAATGTAACATAAAATGTTTTTGAGTTTCTAGAGAAATACCATCAAATGCTTGATATTCATTTAGAGCACCTAAAGTAGTAATAGCAAGTGCTTGAGTTTCTCCTCTTGTAAATAATGCAGAACCATGAGTTCTTGGAAGTAAATCAACTTGAGCATCAAGTGGTCTAATTTCATCCATCTTTCTTCCATCAGCTCTTACATGTTCATTAACAGTAATTCCTCTAAAGATATCATATTCAATTGATTCAAGAACAAGTTTAACTTTAGTAGTTAATACTTCTAATTCATCTTTATCTAAATCACTATTTTCTTCAACATATTTATTAATAACTTCTTCTTTAACAGCATCAATTGCAGCATATTTTTCAAGCTTAGCTTTAATACGCATAGCTTTGTCTAACTTATCAGCTGCTAATGCTTTAATTTCATCTCTTAGTGAATCTTCGATTTCAAGACGTTCATATTCCATCTTTTCTACACCAATTTCACTAATAATTTCTTCTTGGAAAGCACAAAGTTCTTTAACAGCTTCATGTCCTACCATTAAAGCTTCTAACATATCTTCTTCAGATACTTCTTTAGAACCAGCTTCTACCATGTTAATTGCTTCCTTAGTTCCAGCTACAGTTAAATCAATGTCTGATTCTTCTAATTGTGCAGGTGTTGGGTTAATAACAAATTCACCATTTACTCTACCTACTTTAACACCAGCAATTGGTCCACCAAATGGAATCTTTGAAATACAAGTACTTAAAGATGAACCAAACATAGCTGTTAATTCTGGAGAGTTATCAGTATCTACAGATAGTACAGTATTAACAACTTGAACTTCATTTCTGAAATCTTCAGGGAATAAAGGTCTCATTGGTCTATCGATCATACGAGCGGCTAATGTAGCAGCATCTGTAGGGCGCCCTTCTCTCTTAATAAATCCACCAGGTATTTTACCTACTGAATATAATTTTTCTTGGTATAAAACCATTAATGGAAAGAAATCACTTAAGATATTAGCATTGTTTCCAACTACTGCTGTAGATAAAACAACAGTGTCACCATATCTTACTAAAACAGCACCATGAGCTTGTTTAGCTATTTCGCCATTTTCAACTATGATTTTCTTACCAAAGAATTCTTTTTCGAATACTCTTTTCATAATTATTTTTCTCCTTTATTATTATTCTTATTTTTCATAATTCTACATAAAAACTTATTTCTAACTTTAGGTTTCTTACTTACTCTATCATGATGTTCTTTAAATGAAACTACTTTATCAGGATTATTTTTAATATACTCTAAAGTATCAAAATGATTTCTAATCAATTTAAGTAATTCTTTACGAGTAGTTTTATTATATTTAGTACAATCGATTGGAAGATTAAGCCACTCTATCAAAGGAACATATTCCTTTGATGAAACATCTACTAATTCCTCACCAGTCTCACATTCGCCTAAATCAGCTTTTAATTTATTACCACTAATAAGATCATAATATGTTACACCATCAATACAGCTTACTTCCTTATTCTTAACAATAAAGCCATATCTTAAGAATCTACCATGTCTTGAAGTACCACGATTTGTATACTCAACTTTATCAGTTACATATATTCTACCATAATAAACATCATGTATGTTAATCGTATGTTTCATATTTTTACCTAAAAAAAAGACACTTAAAAACAAGTGCCTACTTTCTAATATTTAATTCTTTGATTAACTCACGATAAGCGATAACGTCATTAGCTTTTAAGTAATCAAGTAAGCTACGTCTTTTACCAACTTTCATAAGTAAACCTCTTTTAGAATGGAAATCATGAATATGAACTTTTAAATGTTCAGTTAAATCATTGATTTCTTCAGTTAAAATAGCGATTTGAACTTTAGTATTACCAGAGTCTTTAGCGCTATTACCAAACTTTTTAACTAATTCAGCTTTTCTTTCTTTAGTTACAGCCATTTTCAGTTCCTCCTTTTCAATATTTAACCGTTTAAACTGAGATATAATTCGGAAGCAAATTAAATCTAAGTAAAAACTTACATTGATATATTATCAATAAAACAAATATTTTTCAAGTCTAAATTTTTAGTCACCAATTTCTTTACGTAACATTACTTTAAACTCATTAAATTCTAAACTATTATATAAATGTTTAGCTACATCATTTTCACTCATTACTTTAATATCAATAAATTTAGCTTCTCTATTTTCAGCTTCAAGTACTATTTCATTAATAAGTTCTTTAGCAATACCTCTATTTCTAAAATCAGTTTCAACATATAAACCATCAATAAATAGGCCTTTAATATTATTACTAACTGTTTCATATGCATAAATATATCCAACTAATGTATTATCAACTAAATATCCTAATAATACTTTATCTTCATCATTAACATAATTATTAAAATAATTAATTACTTTAAAATCAGGATCAATGGAATCATCATATTGTCTTTCATCTTGAATTAATTTAGTTAATAACTCATCACACTTATCAGCAAGTTCTTTTGTTTTAATTTTCGCAATCATAATTATTCACCTATAAACTTTTTATATAAAGTTTTCGCTTTCTCTTCATTTTTCTTTTCTTCTAAAGTAACAGGCGTTTTATCTAAATAAGTATAAAATAAATTAAATAAGTCTTGGCTATTATATAACCAAGTATGATAACAATCAGGGTACAAATTAAACCAACTATTCATATCATCCAAATTATCATAAAACTTAACCAATAGTTTCTCATTAACTCCACTCATAGATTCTTCAGATTTTTTAACTAAACCAATATACTTTTCCATATAAACCACCTTACAAAAATTATAACATAAAAAAGATTTTGATATAATCTATCAAAATCTAACTGTTTATTAAATCTATTATCAAATAAAACTAATACATTCAAAATATTACTTAATAAATAATTTCAAAAAATTAATTAATAAAGCTTGAATATAAGGTAAAATAACCACTATAACCATAACTCCTATTATAAAGAGAATCATTAAAGCTTGTCCAAGAGAACTAGCTAAATCATTAGAAGGAAAAGCAGCCATAAAAACATAACCTAAAGCAAGAATTCCCATATATAAAGCTATACAAATTCCAAATAAAACAATTGGGTAAGAAATATAATAAACTATTCTTGAAGCTTTGTTATCAATCTTATTCCCTTTATCTACAATCTTATTAGCAAAAATAGTACTTGGAAAACTTAAACCAAAAACAATTAATGAATATAGTACCGTTACAAAATGCCATGATTTATCCTCATTAATAAACATAATACTAAATATAACATAAGCTAAAACAGCAAGTAATATTCTAGATATCATATTAATTTTCTTCATACAATCACATCCAAAATAATTATATCAACTAGTATAAGTTTCTATCATAATTTTCTTTTTATCTAATGTAAACCTTACGCTTCCTACTTAATTAGCTCTATAAGTAAAGGAATTACCTAAATTATTTAACACTTCTTTATTAGGATAACCCTATATATTATCCTTACAAGCTGGTATTGAATAGTTAGTACATATAATAAAAAAACAAACTATCTTATGACAATTTGTTTTGGTTCCTTACGTTGCTTATATAATAAAGGACAGCGACAACTGCTTTTATCCCATCTATTAATTTTTATTTTGTTAGCTTTTATATAATCAATTATTTCATCTTTATTTATGCAACCAATAGAAGTTATTTTTCCTTCATCATTATACAATATATCTTTAATGTAACTTACGAAAGAAAATCTATCATATAAATAGATAATATCATTCATATATGAAATATCTTTATCATAAATTATCGCTTTTGCATCCTTTTTATGATTTGATTCAACATCTTTTATCATTATACTCAAATCTCCCATATCAAAATCATTACCATTAGTTTGAATTATTATTTTATCCTTTATATACTTTAATTCAACTCCTAAAAAATAATCTCTATTATTAATTCTAATTTTTCTTTCGATTGTCATAATTATTACACCTCATAAAGATTATATTACACTAATACATATTATCTAACAACAATTCTTTTATCTGACCAATATTATTCAAAATAATTCATATGCATGAACTGATAGTTACTTATAGTGATTGTCAAAAAGTAAGTCAAATCAAATTCATTCATAAAAAAGAACTATCATTTTGATAGTCCCTTTCCCTTTGCTTTAACATATTCTATAGCATATTCCAAAACTGTGTCTTTGCCATTTACGTAATCATCCTTTGTTTGTTCAACAATAATATCTGGATGAAATATAATTAGTTTCTTTACTTCATCTGATAAATTTGTATATTCTTCTTTTGTAGATGCTTGAGCATTCATAAAAGGATTAAAGTAACATTCTGATATTGAAAAATAATGTTCTTCTAAATTGATCCAATTAGAATTTCCATAACAACTGATTGGTGTACTTATTTCTTCGCCAATAGTAATAGCTCCTAAATTAATCAAATCTCTTAGTGCATATCTACCACCAGAAAAAACTCTATAATCTGTTAAACAAATTAATCTTTTATCTCTATGTTCTTCAATAAAATCCATTAATATTTTATTTAATGCAGAATTACCTCCCCAATTACCTCTGATATCAATAATAATGGTATCGATATTAGATAAGTCTTCTTGTCTTAAATTATTTATAGAATTTTCAATTGTTTCTTTAAACTTATTTTGTACTGAACTATGATTATATACTAAACAATTATCCATAAATCTATAATTACCATTATTTCCAAATAGATATTCATCATAATCAAACATATTACTATAATGTTCCCTTTTTTTAAAACTTCTTTTGATAATATTTCCACTATGATCTTTAATTTCATAATCCAATTGTTCACTATTTCTAAATGATGGGAGACCAAACATTATAAACTTATTAAATAGCGATTTTTCTATTTCATATTTTCTTTTTCCCTCAGTACCATATGTTACTATATCCTCAAGTTCATTGATAATAGTTGATATAGAAACACCATTTATTGATACTAATTCATATCCTCTCATGTCTTCTGGATAGTTTATAAGTAAGTTATTATCAAACATTTTAAAATTCAAAGGCAATAAATCAACTTTTTGATATTTCGTATGAGCATCAGTAATCCCACTTAATCTTTTTATTATATAGTCCATAAAATATTTAAAGTTATATTCATTATCAACATTCATAGAATTAACGAGGAAATTATATATTTTATCTAATTCCATTTTACTTATTTCATGCCAAGGATTAACATGTATTTCTTCATAATTCTTAATAAATTCGTCATATAATCTTTTATATTTTATATCTATCATTTAAATCACCTAAAAATATTATATCAAAATAATTCATATTCTCTAGCTATTATTCTATCATCAGGACAATATTTAATTACATGTGTTATTTTCTTCAATAATCTTAATCATCAAATTCTTCATTTAAATCTTCTTCTAGAATCTCATCGTAATCATTTGCTAAATCTTTATTAAATTTTCTTGTATAGTTTGATAATTTATAAAATGTTTCCCTTTTTTCATTATCTTCAATAAAAACAATACTTAGTATTCTATCAAAAAGATGGCTTATAGTTTCTTCATCCTGTATTTTATATTCAATTATTTCATCTATTATATTTTTGACTTCTTCTATTTCTTTATTAGATAATTCTATTAGTGCTTTAAATGCATCATTTAATTCTTTTTCACTTTTCATTTTTTACCTCTCTATTCTTTTAGTTTTTTACTTTCTTTTTCCAATTCTTTTAGGCTCTTATTTGGTGTAGGCAAATCTTCCGGCATAGTACCACCTAATCTTTTAATACTATTTCTTACCTCTTTTCCTACTTCGTAATGAACAGAATTAGCACTATATTCGTTATCCACATTATCTCTTTTTAATTTTGCATCTGTTTGAGCAATTCTAAATATATTATCAGCAAGTTCTTCACTTCCCATATTATCTAATATATCTTCTCTATATCTAAGTTTCTTCCTTTTAAAAATATCATCTGCTTGTTTCACCATTATAAAGTCCTTTATATCCAGCATTATGAAATCTTGCTAAATCTTTTACTCCACATTTAAATGCAGTTTGATTCAAATTATAATTACCTTTTCTTGCTTGATTTCTTCTATATAATCTTTTTTCATCTTCAGAAAGCTCATTATATTCTTTCTCGCTTAATTCTTGCTTTCTCGTTTGTATAGCGAAATAAGTTTGTCCAAGAGCCACTACTGGTTTTGAAGAATCAGAATTTTGAACTATTAAATAACATGCATATCTCGTTAATCTATAATCATTTAGCTTTCTTTTTGCATTTGAACCTATATTCACCATTACGTCCATTTGGACGAAATGGTTCTCAACATTTTGTCCGCTCTTTTCACATGAAACTATTGCTTTTTTGATTGATGGTAAAAACTTTCTGTATTCTCCATATTTTAATATTTTTCCTAATTCTCTTGATAGCCAATATTCATTACCGTTTTCATCTATATGTTTAATATCTTCAAAAACTTTTTCAGTATATTCTTTTATTTCATTCATTTTATCATCTTCCTTCCTATGGACTACAAGTCTCAATTTTTAATTTATTATTTTTAATCTTAAACATAATACTATCATCTTGATCCGTTCTATATATTTTTGAATTTTTTAAATTATCTAATACTTCTTTATTTGGATGGCCATAACGATTATTTTCGCCTACTGATATAATCGAATATTTTGGTTTTATTTTATCTACAAACTCTTTCCCACTACTTGTTTTAGATCCATGATGACCTACTTTTAATACATCTATATCTTGTAACTTATATTTATCTAATATTTCTTTTTCAGTAGTAATACTTGCATCTCCCATAAAAATAAATTTATAACCATTTAGTTCAGTGATTATAACACTACTATTATCATTTTCATTATCATATTCTTTGGTTTGTAAGAAATATAATTTATTCTTATCTATATTTAATTCTTTGATACATGAATAGTATTTAATTTTCTTTTTATCTAATACTTTTATTAATTCTTGTTCTAAGTTGTTGTATGGTCCACAATTAAAAATTACTTTTTCTACTTTGAAACTTTTAACTAGATTTATTGCTTCTCCCATATGATCAAAGTCACCATGACTAATAATGAGTGAAGATAAGGAACTATAACCTAAACTTTTAATATGTCTAATAATAGAATCAGTATAAAAGTAATCTTTCTTCTTCATCCAATCTTCTTTAACATATGTTTCTTTCCCACCTGTATCAATTAATATTAGATTATGATTATTAATTAATAAGCTAGAATCTCCTTGTCCTACATCATAAAAAATAACTTGAAAGTTTCTATTTATTAAAACTATATTTTTATAAACTAAAACAGAAATAATAAGTATTAATAAATACTTTTTATTATAAGTTCTTAAAAATATATAAAGAATCAAATAATAAATAAAGATATAAATATAACTTAACTTAGGAATAACTATTTTAAATACAAATAAAAATTTACTCAAAAATTCTAAAACATATATAAACATATGTAATAAGTTATCTAATAAAGGGAAAATAAAAGTTAATAATGATAAAGGATATAACAAAAATGAAATGTAAGGAACAAATATTAAATTGTTAATAAATCCTAAGATATTAACTTCATAATTACTTTGAATAGTAATTGGTAAAGATACAAAGAATGATAATAATGATATCTTAATCATCTTCACAAAAAAGTTACCATTAATAATTTTATTAAATCTAATTAATGAAAAACTAATAATAGATGAATATAAGAAACCTGTATTATATAAATAAAAAGGATTAATAATTAATATAAAACTAATAGCTATATATAAAAGTACATGTAATTCTAAATTGAAATCATATGTTTTATTTAAATATAGAAATATAAAAAATGTAACACTTCTTACTATCGAAGGAGAAAAATCAGTAAGAACCATATACAAAAGTAGAAACAATATAACAATTATATATTTTTTATTCTTAAAGAAAGAAAATAATTTAAGCATAATACAAGATAATAAAGAAATATGTAATCCTGAGATAGCAAATACATGTGTAACACTTAAATTAGAATAAGTACTATATTGATTACTATCTAAAAGTGATTTATCTCCTAAGATAAACATCATTAAATAATCTTTATTTGATGATGTATTTATTCTATTAATAATTATATTTTTTATTATATATAAAACATTAATTTTTTTAGGCTTAACAACAATCGAATTAACACTCATAGTATAGTTAACTCTATTCATTTTTAAATAAGACTTATAATTAAAATTATTTGGAATAGTATTACTATTAGGAGTATTAAATGTTCCATTTAATTTTAAAGTAATACCCAAATTTAAAGATTCATAATACTCTTTTTCTTCTAAAGAACTTAAATAATAAGTACATTTTATTTTTTCTTTTCCTTTTAAAAAGAAAGAAAACTTATCTCCATCAAAAGATTTTGAAATAATAACTCCTTCATAAAAATCATCATCAATATTTATCATAGATTTATAGTTTATATTACATCTTACTAAACCAATTAAAATACATAGTATTAAAAGAACTAGAGAAACAAACTCATACTGTAATATAATTCTTAATTTGTTCAAAGAACTTATCTCCAATGCCAGACACATTCTTTATATCTTCGATTGAGTTAAATCTACTTTTAGTTCTATATTCTATAATACTATTTGCTTTACTTTCACCAATCCCAGTAATACTCATAAGTTCTTCTTTACTAGCAGTATTAATATTAACAAGACCATTAGTCTTATTATTATCTGACTCATCTTCTTTTATTAATGCATCATTAATAGCTTTAACAGTAGTACTAGTAGTATAGTCTTTTTTATTACAAACAATTATAACCATTTCTTTAGTTAATTTCTTAGAAAGATTAATATTATCTGTATATGCATTCTTAGTATACCCACCAGCAAGATTAATAGCATCAATAACTAACATACCTTCACTAACCATATAGACATTAGGGTTCTTAACTTCACCTTTAACATCTACATAAAAAGTATTAACTGAAGTACTACTTTCAATAGTTGTAGTTTCTACATAAGCTATTTCTTCTACTTCTTCATCATGAGCTGATTCAAACTTATTAACAACAAAGTAAGTTGAAATAACAATAATAATACATATAGAAAGAACTATAAATTTCAAATACTTTTTAACCATATATAAACACCCCCTTAATATACTTATACACGGTTACCCCCTAAAATCTCTCAAAAAAAAGTGAATAAATTTTAAAATCTATTCACTTTCTTGATTTTCGTTATTTAATTCATCAGAATTATTTAAATTTTGTAATGTAGTATTATTAGTAACAAATGTACTTGAATCATCTTTAATAAGTTCAATAGTATTACTACTTATAATATCTCCATTAAACGACGAATTCTCTAAAACTATCTTTACTTTCGAATTATCATCAAAAGTAATATTTCCTTTAACAGTAGAATTCTTAATATGTAATTCAACATTAGAATTATGAATACTAAGTAAATATTTATTAATATCATCAATACTAATTGAAGAATCTTCGATTGTAATTATGTCAGTTGATTTATCAATTCTAAATAAATCAGCAGAGGATAAATCTACATCCATTTCTTTGAAATCAATTGTATTAACATCAGCAACACTATCAGAATATAAATAAATTAAATCTTGAACATTTTCGTTTATGTTAAATTTACTTTTACCAAATAAAACTTTACAACTATTTCTAAAAATAAATAATTCATTAGAATAAGCAGAAAAAGTTCCTTCAAAGATAGAAATATCACTATTAGCAGCATATAAAACAATACTTGATGGATCATCCACTCTAATCTCACTTGATTTAATATTTAGACTACTTGTATCAATATAGAACCCTTCACTATTTTTACCTCTAAGATTAAATAAAGAATCATTAACATATAAAGAAGAATCTCTAACTGCTTTAATAATAGTATTATTATCATATTCATTTAATTGTCCATTTCCATAATGATTAATTAAGGAATTCATAAAAGTAACATCTTGAGTACCATTTAAAATAAACATATTAGTATTATCACTTCTAATAGAATAATCTAACTCATCATATACTTTATTATCAGCAACTACAATTGAGTTATAAGTATTATTTACTTTAGAATAAGGATTATTAATATTTAAAACAATATATCCAAATAATAATTCAAATACAAAATAGAATAAACCAAAAGCTACTACTGAAGTACTATATACTAAATATCTTTTCTTATATGCAAATATATCTTTAATATTCATTTTTCCTAATTTAGTTAAAAAAGCAAAAGCAGCCATAATACCAAACATAAATGCAATAATTCCAAAGATAGTTATATAAGTAAAATTATAAGATCTCTCAAATTCTACTCCTGAGATATCTACCGGTATCATATATGAAGCCCTTACCATTAAAATACCTGAAAAGAATATAAATAATAAAAAAGTAATAAAGTATAAAATAATCTTAATAGATCTACTCATATTCATTCTCACCTACATTTAATTATAAAAGTAATACAATAAAATATAAATAGACAAAAAAGAAAAAATTACTTCATAGGAAGTAATTTAATATAAGAAGAACTAGAATTACGATATAAATCTAATAGTTCATTAATTTTATCTATATTTAAAGAATCAAATATATCATAGTAATCATTTATAATTCTATTATATTTAACTAAGTGTCTTGAAAGCATTCCACCAACATTCTTAGGGTCTTCAAAAGAAGTAATCAAGTGAGACTTCAATACTTTAATCTTTCTTTTAAAATCATCTTCATTAATTTTAAATTCTTTAATATATTTAGATATAAAATCATAAGCTTTATCTAAATCTTCACTTTCAAACTCTAAAGTAAGTACTTTATGTTTAAATCCATCAATAAAGAAAGAATCTATATAATCATTAAATAAATCTTCTTTTTCACAGAATAATCTAATATCACTTGTTTCTCCAAACATTAAATCTGATAAAACTGATGAATAAATATCAAATTCGATATTAGTTAAATCAATTGATTCTCTAGATAATTTATACCCTAACATCATTCTTTTTGAAGATACTAAATCAGTATAAGTTTCACTTTCTTTATTAACTGAATCAGATTCATCACTAATAATTCTTTTAATATCTTCATTATTTTCTTTCTTATCCCATTCAATAAGTTTATTAATTGTGTCTTCAACATCAATATTGCCTGTTAATACTAAATCCATATTATTTTTCTTATAAAAACAATCATAAGTATTAACTATATCATCTAAAGAAATACTTTTAACATCAGTATCAATTCCACCAACTTGATATTTATTAGAATCATTAACAAACACATTATCACAGAATTTATAATAAAACTTCTCATCTACCATATTCATATGAGTTAATATTTCTTCAAGAATAATACCTCTTTCATTTTCAACTAATTCCTTAGTGTAATAAGGTTCAGTTACAAAGTTTAATAAATATATTAAATTATCTAAAAATGAATCATTACATCTAACTGTGTAAGTTGTATTATCAAAATTAGTGCTAGCATTAACATATGCACCTTTACTAGAATAATAATCTTCAACTTTTCCATCTTTAGTATTAAAAGTCAAATGTTCAAGGAAATGTGCAACACCATTTGGTATATGTATTTCTTTTCCATCTAGATAAAATGTGTTATCTCTAGAACCAACATGAACAATTAATTTCATATCATATAAACTAGATTTATCTGATGGATAAATATAAACATTTAATCCTGAAGGAAGTTCTTCATGAAAAACAGTTTCATTAATATTAATAAAATTAATTTTCTTCATTTTTAACTCCTTTTAAAATATAACAAGAATTATATTCAAGCTTATCAAGTATACTTATAACCTCATCAATAGTAATATCTTTAAGACATTCTTCTTTCTTCTTGCTATCATAAATAATACCTAAATCAGTAAATAATTTTTCACCCGCAAAAGAGAAAATATTATTATCACTACTCTTTAAACTTAATATAAGTCTTTTAACAGCATTATTCATATCATCTTCAGTAATACTTTTAAAACCATTAACTGTAGATTTAATTAACTCAATTGCCTTATCAATATTATTAATACTAACTGAAGTAAATATTCTTAAACTATTATCATATTTCTCATAATTACTATTAACACCATAACAAATAGAATTTTCTTCTCTTAATTTAGTATTAAGAATAGCATTAACTGAATAACCTCCAAGTATTTCACTAAATAAAAGTGTAGTAATATTCTTTTCTTTTTCAGTTAAATCATTAAAATTATAAAGCATTATTAAAGTACTTTGAGAATAATCTTTTTCTTTAACAAACTCTTTATTAACATTTAATGTATCTCTATATGGATTAATTTTTTCTTTTTTATTCTTATTAAATTTAGAATACTTATTAATAATATCAATATAATCTTTATTATACTTATCAGTAACTAAAGATACTTCAAGAATACTTTCATTAATAAACTTCTCATATTCACTCTTTATATCATCTAAAGTAATTGAATTAACATCTTCGATAGTACCTAACAAAGAAACTCCCCTAGGATCATTTTTATCTAAGCATGAATAAAAATCTAATAAAGAAGATCTTCCTGGATCATCTAAGATAGAATATAAATCTGAAGTAATAGAATTCTTAACAAATAATAAAGACTCTTCACTAAAATTAGGATTAAATATTACATCAAAATAATATTCAATAATAGATTCAAAATAATCGTCTACATTAACATACTTAGGATCTATAAACTTAATAAAAATATTTGAAAAAACATACTTACCCATTCTATATTGTTCAAAATAAAAATAAGGGTCATATAAGTCTTCACATTTCTTAGAAATATCTAAGCTAGTTTTATATTTTTTATTATTTAAAAATAATAATCTTAGCATTGCTTCTCTTACAGATAATCTCTTAAAATCATACTCATTTATGAAATTTATGTGAAAAAGAAATGTCTTAAATTTATCTGATGTATGAAAGTGTAAATTATAGTTATCAAATTCAATTAAACTAGTCATAAATTTAACCTCCAATATGGTATTATTATATCATATTTGATAGTATTAAAGTAGGTGATAATATGAAACCAGTACATATAGTTACTGATAAAGAAAATATAGCAAAAACGGTTCTTTTCCCAGGAGATCCACTAAGAGCAAAATACATCGCAGAAAACTTTTTAACTGATGCTAAATTAATAAATACAGTTAGAAATATGTATGGATATACTGGTACTTACAACGGTAAAAAAGTAACAGTTATGGCATCAGGAATGGGAATACCTTCAGCATCTTTATATGCTTATGAATTATATACTTTCTATGATGTTGAAGAAATAATAAGAATTGGTTCAGCTGGAGCTGGTAATAAAGATGTAATGATCGGAGATATAATTCTATCATCTGGTTGTTACTCTGAATCCACAATCGCTTATGAATGGGGAAACTATAAAGAAAAATTCTTAAGAACATCAGCAGCATTAAACGATAAAATAAAAAAAGCAGCTAAAGAATCAGATAAAATAATAAAAGAAGGACCAACATATACAATTGATGTATTTGATCCATATGTTAATGCAGATCATATATATGAAAGTTGTCCTATCAAAGATGAAATAATGGCATCAGAAATGGAAGGATTTGGACTTCTACATGTTGCAAGAGTTTGTAATAAAAAAGCAACTGTAATGATTACAGTCGTAGATTCTAAATTCACACCAGAAATCGAAGTAACAGCTGAAGAAAGAGAAACAGCTCTTACAGGTATGATAGAAATAGCACTTAAAGCAGTAACAAACGAATAAAAAGGAAGCAATCGCTTCCTTATTTTTTATTTATAACAACATTTAATAAATCCATAAATTCTTTTTTTATTAAAGTTAAACCTCTTTTAGTTGTAGCTTCAAATCTTAAAGTTAAGTTAGGACCAGTATTACTAGCTCTTACTAAAGCCCAACCATTTTGTTTTTCTACTCTTACACCATCAGTTAATGAATATTCATAACCTCTTACATCACAATACTTTTTAACTTCTTCAACTATTTTCCATTTCTTTTCATCAGTCGTAGAAATCTTAATTTCTTCAGTATTGTAGTAAACTGGTAAAGAATCAACTAACTTACTTAACTTTTTACCAGAATTCGCAACCATTTCTTGGAATCTTAAACCTGCATAAATACCATCATCATATCCTGGATGAGTATCACCAAAGAATATGTGATTTGAGTATCCACCACCAAAATCTAATTTCTCACTAAATAGTAGATCTTCTTGTCTAGCACTAGATGGTGTTTCTAAAATGTATTTACCACCTAATCTAGTTATTTCATCAGTTAAAACTCTAGAACATTTAACATCAATTAATATAGGTTTATTTGATTTCTTTAATATATCTCTAGCCATTAAAGCCATCATTACATCACTATCAACGACTTCTCCATTTTCATCAACAAAGCCTACTCTATCAGCATCACCATCATAAGCTAAACCTAAATTAGCTTTATTATCTCTAACAACTTCTCCTAATTCCTCAAGGTTTGCTTTAACATTAGGATCTGGATGATGATTAGGAAATCTAGGATCATTATTTGAATTTATATAAATAACTTCTCCAGGAATTCTTTCATATATTTGTCTTATACAAGTAGAACCTGTTCCATTACCACAATCTACTACTACTTTTAAAGGTTTAATATCTTTAAATTTAGTAGCTACATATTTAGCATAACTTGATAAAACATCAATATGTTCTAAATTACCATCACCTTTAAGTAATCTATATTTTTCATTAGAAAGTGCAGCATAAATTACACTTAATGCATCATGATTACAGTGAAGATAATTTTCTCCAAATAACTTAAATCCATTATTATCTTTAGGATTATGTGAAGCAGTAACTTCAATACCATATTGAATACCTAATTTATGACTTGCATAATTAAGCATTGGAGTAGTAGCTAAACCAATATAAATAACATTTATACCAGTAGATAAAAGTCCTTGAATTAATTCTTTAGTTAAATGAGGGCCACCAATTCTATTATCATGACCTACTACTATATATTTAAAACCTTGTTTAAGTACAAAAGTACCAAATACTTTTCCTAATCTATTAGCAAATTCTCCACTTACTTGTGTTGGATAAATTCCTCTTATATCTGCTTCTCTTAAAATACTAGTATCAAACTTCATATTATCCCTCTTCTTCTAATAGCGTCTTCATTTGAGACATTTGTTTAGGTAAAGCAATATCCATATACTTAAGTATAGTTGGAGCAACCATTGTTAAATTACCTTTATGTTTTAAATTAACTCTAGTATCAGTAATAATAAAAGGTACTGGATTAGTAGTAGTATTCTTATTTGGATTACCATCACTATCAAGCATTTCCTCAACATTACCATAAGAAGATGTAATAATCATTTTATAGAAGTTTTCTTCAACAGCTTCAAATATCTTACCAACACATTTATCAATATGTTGTAATGTTTCAATTAATTGTTCATCATTTCCGAATCTTGCAATAATATCAGCATAAGGAATATCAACTAATATAAAATTATAATCTTTTTCAACACATTTAATTACTTGTTTAGTTATATTTTCTAAAGTTTCATTAAATAAATAATCTTCTTGCATTGATGGAATTAAATAAGTATCACATAAATCTAACTTATCATTCTTATAACCATCAAAAAAGTAAGTAACCATAGGATATCTTTCTTTCGAAGATATTCTTGCTTGAGTTAATTGTAAATTTGAAAAATAAGTACCAATTGAATAAAATTCATCATCATCATCAATTAAGTAATCTATATCCATATTATCTACTTGTAATAATGTAAATAAATTAAAATTCTCTGGTTTATTAACTTGATATAAAACAAACTCATCATCAGAGATTGCTTTTAAAACTTGTCTTGAAGTCTCGTCTTTGAAATTAAGCCATAAGAAAATATCACCATTTTTAACAGTTGGATCATCTATTAACTTAATAGGTGGTATCAAGTTATCTGGAACATTCTTTTTCTTACATGTTTCAAGTGCACTTGAATACTTTCTTACTTTAGCTCCATTACCTAAGAATAAAAGATCAGTAAATATCTTAGTTCTATTCCAGTTGTTATCTTTATCCATTGCATAACTTCTACCACAAATAGAAACAATCTTACCTAAAGAAACTTCATCAAAAGTATCTGTTAGTCTATCTAAGAATACTTTAGAATCAGTCTTTGAATCTATTCCATCTGTAATAGCATGGAAATAAAGTCTTTCAAGTCCCATATTTTTTAAATGAATAATAAAGTTTTCAATATATCTTATATCAGATGCTATTCTTCCATCACTTACTAAACCAGCCAAGTGAAGAGTTCCACCTGATTTATTTAATTTTTTAACAATTGAATTTAATATATCGTTCTTTTCAATTAAAGTACTACCAAGTACTTCATTTAATATAGTTACATCTTGTTTAACTTTCTTACCAGCACCAAATGCAACATGTGATATTTCTTCATTCGCAGGCACACCATCTGGAAGACCGATAGAATCTCCAGTAGTTTCTAATAAAGAGTGAGCATAATCATTATAAAGGTCAGAAAGATTATTAAGTTCTGCTTTCTTTAAAAAATTACCTTCTTCTTTATTGGAAATACCAATACCATCAATAATCATCATTAATATTTTATTCATAAAAACACCTGCCATATATAATAACACATTTTATTAAATATGTTATTAATGATTACATTTACCTGCCGAAGTAAGATTATCTTCAATTAATCTATTAAATGCTGTAATAAATGCAGCATCATCTTTTGAATAATTAGTAACACCCGTAAAAATTACGCCAAAATTCATTTTAATACCATCATAAGTATAACTAGAAGCGCCACTCTTTAAAGCTTTAATAACTCCACTTAAAACATCATTATAAACAAATTCTTTTTTAACATATCTAAAAGTATGATATTGATTATTTTTAACTATTCTTACGTATTCACCCTCTATATAAGTTTGATTAACACCTAAATCCTTAGTTAAAAAAGCATCAATATCTAATGAATCTTTACAATAACAAATAGACATAGTACTTTTATCAACATATGTACTTTGTAAAGAGTTAAACCCAACTGATTCTCCAGTATATAAATCAGTTATTTGATCTAAATAATCATTATCACTCTTAATATAACCGGCTTTTATTAAATCACTAATATTAACAGTCTTACACCAATCATATTTAGTAGAATCAGTCTTATAAGACATATTCTTAATAGAATCTTTAATATAAGTATTTGAACCATAATCTAAAGCAGCTACTTTAATAGTCTTAATAGTATTTAAATAAGTAGTAGATTTAACAGAATTATAAACACTACTATAAAGTGGTAGTGCAACTATCATAATTAATCCTAAAATAACTACTGTAGCTAACATTTCAACTAATGTAAAACCTTTATTATTCTTAAATTTCATAATCATCACTCTAACCTAAATATAGCATACTATGCAAAAAAAAAGTAGTTATCAAACTACTTTTTATTTAATTTTATCTCTACTTCTTGAGTAACTGCATTAAGAGTAACTCTAGTATCAGAACAGCTTACTTGAACTGTAACCTTTTGTACTCCTTGTCCTAATCCTGAAAGATCAACATATACTTTAACATCTTCAGCAGTAATAGCATTTACAACGTTTTCAGTACCTTTAACAATAATATCAATCTTTTGGTTTTCTTCATTAACTGCTAATGCATTTAACTCACTACTTAAGTTTTCAATTCTAATTGGAACTTTTTCTAATACTTTTTGAGTTTCAGCACCAACTTTAATACTTACTTGAGTAGTTGAACTAGACATATATCTAATTCCATTAGGAACAACTAAATCATAAGCTTTATTATTAACATTACTATTTAACTTATCAACATTAACAACAGCTTCAATATAATCTAGAGAATCAACAACACTTTGACTACCATAAACTGTAACATTAGATACAGAAGATGTAATAGAATCAATTGCATATCCAGATTGCATTTGACCAGTTGTAACAACCTTAACAGGTTTAACTGCTGAATAAGAATTCAATGTAATTGTAGCTGTAACAGAATCAGGAACAAACTCTACATTGTTAACCTTATCACCTTTTGAATCGTAAGCAACAAGTTTAACACCTTCGATTTGATATTCACCAGCATCAGTAGATCCTAAATTCTTAATATCCACTAAAGCTTTAACTACAGATACTTTATCTAGAATTTCTTTAGAAGATTTTAATACTATTGATGAAGTATTTAATTCTACTTTAGAAATACTTAATTTTTGATTTAATGAATTTTCATTTAATAAATCATAAGTAAGTGATCTTTCTTCACTAATCTTAGAACTAATCTTAACAGTTACACTACTAGGATCTAGTTTATATTTAATAGATGAAGAAGAACCTTTATATTTAAGTTTAACTTTATGAGTTCCAGCACCATATCCACGTAAATCTAAATAAACTTTATTATTACCTGAACGATTAGCTATAAATAAGTTCCCTTTATTACCAATTAAAGTAATATCAACTTTTTCAGGAACTCCTTCAATAATATAAGATTCATTATTTAAACCTTCTACACTAACAGGTTGATCTGTTAATATATTAGCTTCTTGATCGTTAAAACTAATAACTTCTCTATCAACAAGCACTACTAAACTAAAAGCACAGATAAGTGAAAAGAAGAAAAGTACATTAGGCATAGCAAGTATTTTTTCTATCTTACCACTATTATTTTTTAATATATCTCTGACATTATATATAATCTTACTCAATGGAGTAATTAATATTTTATCTAATACATAATAAAGTCCAGTAAAAAGTGCTATTATTGGAGCAAATATAATCTTAAAGATTTTCATCGTCAGCACCTCCTACTCCTTCAGCATCATAGAACATTGTATTCTTAGGTTTTAATTCATCTAATAACATAGTTCTAAACTCTTCAACTGTTAAGTTGTAATGTAAGTAATTATCACAAGCGATTGAAATTCTTCCTGTTTCTTCACTTACTACTAAAGCAATTGCATCAGTTTCTTCAGCTACTCCAAGAGCTGCTCTATGACGAGTTCCCAACTTCTTATTAACATTCGGATTCATACTAGTTTTAAATACTGCACCAGCACAAGTTACTTTATTACCTTGAATAATAACACCACCATCATGTAATGGATTTGGAGGTAAGAAAATAGCCTCTAATAATTGACTAGTAATATCAGCATATAACTTAGTAGTTGGAGCTATATATTCTTGTAATGACATATTTCTTTCAATTACAATTAATGCACCAATCTTCTCATCTTTAAGATGTTCAACAGCAGTCATAAGTTCAAATACAACTTTTTCTCTTTCATCTACTGTTAAAACTTTATGTTTTCCTAAAAGTTGAGTTCTACCAACTTGCTCTAAGATATTTCTAATCTCTGGTTGGAAAATAATTATAATAGCAATTGGTCCCCAAGAAATAACATATTCAAGTAAAACACCAACTGTATTTAAATTTAATAAATTACTTAATACTTTAATAACTAAAAGAATAAAAATTCCTTTAAAAATTAGTACCATCTTTACATTGTTTTTGATGGATTTTAATAATGTATATAAAATATACCAAACTATACCACAATCGATAATTTTGGTAATTGCACCCCATACTGTAGCAACAGTCATTTTATCACTTCCCGTTTCGTTATTATAATAAATATTTATTCTATAGTAAATCAAATAAGAATATTGTTTACACTAAACAATAAATTACCCTATCCCCTTATATAATTTAAGTTTAACATGAGTATAAAAGTTATTCAATTCACTATACAATCTTTATTGAAAAAAAATAACACAACATGGTATAATTTTTACAGGAAGAAGGAACAAACATGAGCGATCAATTAAAAAAGATCATGATTGGTGTATCCGCAGGTTTTGTTTTAATAATTGTTATTTTATTTATAGCATCTAGTTGTCAACAACAAATAAAAGATTTCAACTCATATGAAAAAGAAATGATTAAGGTTGCAAAACTACATTTCAAATCACATGAAGATGAATTACCTACTGAAGATAAACAAACAAGCGAATATACTTTAAAAGAAATGATTGAAAACAAAGAAATAACTGATTATGTTAAAGCTTTCAAAGACGAATCACTTAAATGTGAAGGAAGCGTAACAGTAACAAATAATAATGGTTACCAATTATATACTACAGAATTAGACTGTGGAGAAAAATATGCATCTAAAACATTAAGAGAAAAAATTATTGAAGATAACTTAGTAGAATCTGGTCAAGGATTATACGAAGTTGGTAATGAATATGTATTCAAAGGTAATAGAATTAATAACTATGTAACATTTAATGGAGAAACTTATAGAATTATAAGTATCGCTGAAAATGGAAACCTTAACTTATTACAAGAAAAAACAGAAAACAACTGTACTTGGGATAATCATTATAATACAGAATTAAATCAATATGGTTTAAATATTTATTACCAAGAACCTGAAAAACCTTCAACAATTAATGAATGTATTAAAAAGATTTATAAAAAAGATATTACAGATGAAAGTAAAGCTTACATAGCAACACAAACAAGTTGCTTTGGAGCAAGAAGTAAAGATGATATAACTAAAGACGGTTCATCTGAATGTAGTGCATACAAAGAAAATGAACCAGTAAGTTTATTAGCAGCTTATGAATATATAAGAGCATCAATCGATGATAATTGTATTAATATAGCAAGTAAATCTTGTGCAAACTATAACTGGATTAAAGATAACAAAAACATTACATTCTTAATAACTCCAGATAATTCAAGATCTGATTTCGTATATTATAAGAGTAGTAATGGTTTATCAACTACTACAGTAACTAATACAATGTATACTTTAATAAAAGTACAAATTGATAGAAAAGTTAATTATACTAAAGGATCAGGAACTCAAGAAGATCCATATATAATAACTACAGAAGCTATGAAAAAGAAATAGCTTCTTTTTTTATGCATGAAAAAAGAATTAGTATTAACTAATTCTTTGTCCATTTAGCAACTAATATAATATTATCATTAAATTCACTATTATTAGTATATTGTTGATAATTCTTAAACCATCCTACAAATGTATAACCTGCTCTTACAGGAGTTGGAAGATTAACTTTACTTCCTTTATTAACTGTTATTGAACTTAATTGTTCACCACCGTTAGTATTAAATCCAATTGTAACTTTATTTTCAACTGCTTTAGTTGTTGTTTTCTTTTTAGTTGTTGTAGTAGTTCTTACATTCTTAGATGTAGTTTCTACTGGTTTAGTAGTTTCTTCATGTTTAGTTGTTGTAGGTTCATCTTCTTTAGGTTTACTCATTTCAGTTGTTTCAACAACTGTAGTTGTTTCTTCACTTTCTTTGTTTTCATCTAAAGAAACATATTTATTAATTGAATCTTCATAGTTATCACACTTAATATAAGCTCTTACTTGATATTCACTTTCAAATCTAGTTGCTCTAATATAAGAGATATCTAAATTACAACTATCATTCTTTCTTACTTTTAATTCATAATCAATTCCTTTATCTTTAAATTCTTTAAGATAAATAATAGAACTTTCTCCAACTTCAGTTGGAATATTATCTTTATTATAATGTTTTAAAGCAACATTATTTAGTGTTTCTAGTTGTTTACCATAATACTTCGAAGGATTATTATTAAATCTTACTAAACTAATAACCTTTAAAGCTAATAAAAGTAATAAAAAGACAATAATGCAAACTAGAAATAGCCTAATCCAATTTATTCTTTTTTTTCTTTCCTCATACATTTTATATATCCCCCCAGATACTATTATTTATAAGATAATTATACTATAAAAAAGAGCGCATGCAATAAAAAAATACCTCAGCTAAGCTAAGGTATCATAATCAACAAAAATTTTAGATTCGTTTAAATCTCCATTAAAGGAAGAATCTATCCAAAGATAACTATCAAAAGGATCTGAAGTTTTAGCATCAATAGTTCCTTCTTGGATAAAATAATAATATTTATTATTTATTTCTAAGTAATTTATCTTTGATAAATCATAAGTTTTATTATTAAAATTCAATCTTATATATTTAGTATCAATAGTACTAGTCTTATCTACAGTAAAATATAACTTATAGTTAATTACTGATTCACTATTATTATCAAGAGAAACAATCGTAGATTCATTAGTTAAAGCACTTTCTTCATTAGAAACTTTTAACTTTGGATACTTGCCTACATTTATATCTACTTTTCCGTAAGTGATAGTTTCATGTTTTAATACAGTAACTATTAAAAACATAACAACTATAAATAAAAGTAGAAAAGTAAATAAGAACTTTAAAAATATATATGTCTTCTTATTTATCTTTTTCATTATTTCACCTGTTTATAATCGATTGTTAAATTAAGATTTCTTACAGTTACAGTATCACTTAATCTATTTTCTTCACTAACAAAGTAATAATAATCAGCATAACTAAGTTTTAAATAATAAGTAACTTTTTCTTTAGCTTTAAGAATAGTTCCTTTTAAAACTTTATTATTATCTTTATCATATAAATTATATTCTAAGTTACCACATACATGACCAGCATCAATAACTGCTTCATTTTTATCTGTAGCATTTCCTTTACAATCATAAGAACCAAATAATATATTATTAATTTCAGCATCCACAGATCCATCATTAACTATATCAATTTCATAAATAGCTTTTTCACCAGGTTCATCAAATGTAACACTATAATCTCCAGTTGAAGTAGAATTAGTATAAATCGTAGGTGTAACGCATTCAGCTTCTGGAGTACATTCAGTATTAACTATCCTAGTAAAATGAACATCCCATAGTTTTTCATGGTTTTCTGCTTTATAAACTAAGTAATATAAAACTACAACTATAAATGCTATTAATAAAATACATAAAAATATATTAATAAGTAATTTATCAACATTTAATTCCTTTTTACTCTTTTTCTTCATATAATCACCTATTCTAAATATGCATCATAGCTTAATTTATAATCAAATGTACTAATATCATCATTAGAATCAATATCAAATAATCTTAAATGAATTTTCTTAAAATCATTTATCTTCATACTATTAGTATAGATTAAATATTTATTCAAAACAATACTTTGGTCTTTTAAGTTATATACATAGTCATTATCATCAATGCTAATTACATATTTAAGATTATCTATATTTCCAGTAAAATTTAATACCTCAAGATAGATATTATAAATAATATTATAGTTATTATTACTTACTGGATTAAGTTCAATAATAATAGGTTCTAATTCTTTATAATTAGAAGTATCACTATACTTTAATTCAAACTCTTTATCACTACTCATAACATTTAGGTCTACTTCACTATTAGCTTTCTCTATAACCACATTAACTTTATCACTACGATTAAATATAGTTATAGTTGTATAACTAATAAGAATAATGATAACAATAATTACCATGATTAAAGTAATCAAGAAAGATACAAAGTTTTCTTTTTCTTCAATAAATAAACATAATTTATTTATTTGTTTACCATAAAGTTTAATAGTAACTAAATCAACATCATCTAAAGACTTAAACTCATTATAAGTTTTCTTTAGTTCTTCATAGTACTTTGAAGTGGAATTAGAATACTTGATTAAATATTTTTGAGCCTTAGCTAATATCTTATCTCTTTTCATTATTATCCTCTTCAATTTTCTTAAGACTATTAGATTTTTCAATTAACTTTCTAATATTCTTATTTGAATCTATTTCTCTCTTATAATTAATATCACCAACTGGTTTAATTTCTATAATTTCATTCTTAATTTTAAATAATTCAATTAACTTAAAGATATCAGCAATTAAAATACCTAATGAAGGAATAACTACAATTAAAAGCCATCCCCATTTAGAGGATAAGAAACTTTGAACTAACCCTACCTTAGGAATAATTAAAAATACTTTACCAACAATTCTATCTATCGTGGTAAATCCTACATCTACTGAACTATTATTATCTCCCTTAGTAATATATCTATATTCATCATCATATACATTAATAGAATTAATTCTATGTGTAATAGTATAACCACCAGTATTTATAACATTTGAATAAAATGTAACTATATCATTTTCTTTTACATCTTCGTCTTTATTAACACCAAAATCTACAATCATATCGTTAACATTAATGGTAGGAACCATTGATGGAGATACAATTACATATAAACTAACTAAAGGTTTAGTATTAGTTACTTTAGCATATACATTTTCTACGATATAAAAAGCAAAAAATGAAGATAAAAAAATTAATATACTTAATATTAAAAATGAGAAAAAATTAACAGTTGTCTTTAAAATAATCTCTTTATTCTTCATACTAATCTCCTATTATATTATATAAATAATACATATCATTTTCAATAATATAAATTGTTTCAAACTATTTATTAACAAAAAATAATTTGATAAAATAATAATGAGAATAGAGGGGATATCATGTTCGGAAAAATCTTAGGATTTGATAGTAGTAAAATATTTTTAGAGAATACAAAAGGAATCGCAGATACTAACTATGTTGGTTATCATGTAGTATTTCCTGAAGTAGATCATAAAATTGTAGGAGAAATAGTATCTATTAATCCTCAAGAAATTACTATTTATTTAATTGGAGAAATAATTAATGGAGTATTTACAAATGGTGTACTAAAAAAACCATCTACTAATACTCAAGCAAGAATAATATTTAAAAGTGAACTAGAATGTATCCTAGGAGATCAAAACTATATAGATAAATCAAATATACTATTTGGTACTTCTCCTATTTATAAGGATTACGTAATAACTGCTAAACTTAATGATTTCTTTGCAAACCATTTTGCTATAATTGGTAATACTGGTTCTGGTAAATCATGTGGATTAGCTCGTATAATGCAAAATATATTCTACTCATCAAATAGTACATTACCAAAGAATGCACACTTTGTATTATTTGATGCATATGGTGAATACTATAATACATTTAATGATATGGAAAAATTCCAAGGACTTCACTTTAAGAAGATTACTACTGAATTAAACTTTGGTAGTGCAGAAACACTTAAATATCCAGCATACTTCTTAGATGTAGATGATTTAGCAATCTTACTAGGTGCTAATGATCCAGAACAATTACCAGTTCTTAAAAAAGCAATTGAGCTCGTTAAAATATTTAAAAGTACAGATCCAAATGTTGAAGATTATAAAAATGATATTATTGCTAGAACTTGTTTAGATATTCTATCAAGTGGTAAAACTAGTACACAAATCAGAGATCAACTTATTTCTCTATTAACATCATATAATACTCCAAGTTTAAATTTGGATTCTACAATACATCAACCTGGTTATGATAGAAACATAAGACAATGTCTTAATATAGATGACCAAGGTAAAATTAATGCAATTACATTCGTAGTAGATTTCTTTAATAGATATGTAAAAGTAGATATTGATTCATCAGAAATTGATAAGAATACTACATACTCATTAACAGATCTATATTATGCACTTGAATTTGCACTAATTAATGAAGGTGTATTTACTAATGAAAAATCACATGATTTAAATAATACATTAAAAGCAAGATTACAAACAATTATTAACTCAGAACAAAATAACTACTTCACTTCAGGTGATGATGAGTATATTACAAAGAATCAATACATTGAAAGATTCTTCTCTACTACTGATGGTATTGAACCAGTTCAACTTGTAGATGTTAACCTTTCATATATAGATGATAAATTTGCTAAATGTTTAACTAAAATATATTCAAAATTATTCTTTGAATATACTGCTAATGTAGAAGCAAGAGGTAAATTCTCAGTACACATAATACTAGAAGAAGCACATAGATATGTTCAACAAGATACAGATACTGATGTAATCGGATATAACATATTCGATAGAATTACTAAGGAAGGTCGTAAATACGGAACTATCCTTGGATTCATTACACAAAGACCATCAGAATTATCTGTTACTTCATTATCTCAATGTTCAAACTTCGTAGTATTCAGATTATTCTATCCTGAAGACTTAAAGATAGTTCAAGGTATTTCATCAAATGTTACAACTGAAACAATCGAAAGAATAAAAACATTACATCCAGGTGTTGGATTAGTATTTGGTAGTGCATTTAAAGTACCATTACTTGTTACTTTCCCACTTCCAAATCCATTACCAGTTTCAACATCATTAGATGTAACAAACTTATGGTATCAATAAAACAATCTTATGATTGTTTTTTTGTGCTATAATTATTAAGGTGATAATATGAAAAACATAATAAAAGAAAATAGTTTATATTTGGTAGGACTTGCTATCGCAGAATCAATATTAAGTGTAATAGCTACATTATCATTTGTTTACACAGATTCACTTACTTATAGTAAAAGTTTAGTAATTCAAATGTTAGGAATTGAAAAATTATTAGAAACTATGTATACCTCTACTTGGTGGGCTTTAGTACTTCTACTTATTTTCTTTGTAGCATTATTCTCAATAATGACTTTACTATATAAAGATTTAAAATATATGGTTATATCTATTGGATGTACTATTGAATTATTTTTACTTTCAATTAATCTAACAAGATCAATTGGAGAGATATTATTAAATATACTTATATTTATACCAATATTCATATTAAACATAATAGCTTATAGAAATGAATCTAAAAAAATAAATGAAACAAATAAACATAAAAAGATAAAGACAAGTAAATAAATTACTTGTCTTTTTTGCTTACAAAATCAATAATTAATTTTGCACTATCAATAACACCTAAAACATCAGAATTAATACATAAATCATAATTATTGAAATCATTCCAATTCATATCTGTATAAGTTTTATAGTGTTTGGCTCTTTGTCTATTAATCTTTTTAATTTCTTTTAAAGCAGTTTTCTTATTTAAACCATAGTATTTAACTGCTCTATCTACTTTTCCTTCATCACTATTATAGATAAATACGTTAACTACATCTTTATTATCTTTAAGAACTGCATTTGCACATCTACCAACGATAACACAAGACTCATTCTTAGCAATGTTTCTAATAAGTTCAGATTCTTTTATAAATAATTCATCTGAGTTAGTAGTAAATCCATTACTATGTTCATCAATACTAGATTGTTCATTCTTTTCAATATATTCTTTAGAATATCCAGTTTCATAAGATAACTCTTCAATTAAATTTTTATCATAGAAGTTAATATTTAATCCACTAGCAACTAATTCACCAATGAATCTACCACCAGATCCATATTCTCTACCAATTGTGATAACAACATGTTTACCTTTATATTTGCTCTTTTTCTTAATAACTGAAGTATTAACATCTTCACTATTCTTATTTAAATGTTTAAATTCAAATACCAATAGAATAATTGAAATAATAAATGCAATTAAATCAGCGAATGGTCCAGCATATAAAACACCATTAATACCAAACACTTTACCAAAGATAATCATTGCAGGTATTAATATTAATACTTGTCTTGAAAGTGAAAGTATAGCACTCTTCTTACTCTTACCAATAGCTTGGAAAAAGATTGAACTTGGAATTTGAACACCATTTAAAATTGTTAATAAAAGGTAAGTTCTAAACGCCATACAAGCAAATTCAATATATAAAGCATCTCCTTTTCCAAAAGCACTGATTAATACTTCTGGGATAGTTTGGAATAATACTAATGCAAGTGTAGAAATAACAACAGAGAATCCTAATACATATTTAAATGTAGATTTAACTCTATCATATTTACCAGCACCATAGTTGAATCCAATGATTGGTTGAGAACCAGCTGCTAAACCAATAATAATACTATTTAAGATTTGAGATATCTTCATAACAATACCTAAAGCAATCATAGGAATGTTAGGACCAAACTTAGAAGCAGCTCCTAAAGCACCTAAAGTATTATTTTCAACAGCCATGATTGCTACGATACTCAATTGAGTAATTAAACTTGAGATACCAAGCATAGCAATCTTAAGTGTTTTTTTGAAATTATAATTACATTTCTTAAATCCGAAATCAATAGATTTGAATTTTCTTAAATATAAAATATTAATAGTAAATGATATAACTTGAGCTATAACAGTAGCTAAAGCAGCACCTACTACTCCAAGTTTTAATCCAAAGATGAAAATTGGGTCTAATATACAGTTAATAACTGCACCACTAATCATAGAGATCATTGAATACTTAGGAGAACCATCAGCTCTAATAATAGAGTTTAATACTGTACTAATAATAGTAAAAGGTAAACCTACAGTAATCAATCTACCATATGATAATGCATAAGGTCTAATATCAGGAGTACATCCAAATACTACGATAATCTTATCTAAGAAACAAAAAACTAGAATAAAGATTAAGATAGATATAAATAAACTTGAGATAAATGCACTAAATACACCATTTGACGCTTCATCTTTCTTATTTTCTCCTAATTTTAAACTTAAATATGAGGCTGCTCCATCACCTATCATACAAGCAATCGCAGAACATACCATTGTGATTGGGAAAATAATTGTAGTAGCTCCATTACCTAAATAACCAACACCATTCCCAATAAATAGTTGGTCTACGATATTATAAAGTGAGTTAACTAACATACTTATAATCGCAGGTAAAGAGAACTTAATTAATAGTTTTTGTACTTTTTCAGTACCTAAAATGTTTTCTTTCATAATAAACTCCTTTCATTTCTTTTTTTAGCGAACTTTTAGATTATAACACAAAAAAAATTATTGTGTAAGCAAAAATTAAAAAATAAAAATCCACTAGTAAAACTAGTGGTTTTTAAGAAACCCTATAAGGGTATA
>CAMKAT010000006.1 GCA_946410555.1 uncultured Caryophanales bacterium
TTAAGAATTCCATTGTATGTCTCTTTGGTTGAATTGGATAATCAGCTGGACAATCTCCAATTACTTCAATTGAATCAGGTTTAACTTCATAAGCTTGTTTACCATTAGATTCAACTAAAGTACCTTCGATTTTTAAAGCAGTACCAGCTAAGATTTTACATACTTCTTCAAAGTTTGATAATTCTTTTGTATAAACTATTTGAAGTGTATTAATTGATGTTCCATCATAGAAATCAATGAAACCAAATTCTTTTTGATCTCTATTATTTCTAACCCAACCTTCAAGTGTAACTTTATCGCCTATTTTTTTAGTTTTAAAAACATCTATTAAATCCATAATAATCTTCCTTTCAATCTTAAGGTTCTATTCTAGAAGGTCCTCTGAAGATGAATTGAGTTTCTTTTACAGAAGGTACTCCTAATAATAACATTGTTAATCTATCTACACCGATTGCAAATCCACCATGTGGAGGACAACCATATTTAAAGAATTGTAAGTAGAACTTAACGTCTTCTCCTAAACCTTTTTCATTTGCATTTTTAACTAATTCTTCATATCTATGTTCTCTTTGAGCACCACTAGTAATTTCAGTACCTCTCCAAATTAAATCATATCCTTGAAGTTTACCATTTTCATCTCTCATATGATAGAAAGGTCTCTTAGTTGCTGCATAGTCAACAATAAACATAAACTCAGAACCAAATTTTTCTTGAGCTAATCTATAAGTTAATTTTTCAGCTTCAGCATTCATATCACCAACATCTTCAGTAGGAATATCGAATCCATATCTATCATGTAATTCTTGATATAAATCTTTAAGCGCCATTCTTGGGAATGGTTTAGTTGGAACAATTACTTCTTTTCCATAAATTTCTTGAATCTTTTCTCCATATTTTTCTTTTACTTTTGTTAAGCCTGCGATAAGTAAATCTTCTTCTAAAGACATAACATCTTCATAAGAATCAATATAAGAGAATTCTAAGTCAAATGAAGTAAATTCAGTAGCATGTCTATTTGTATTAGAATTTTCTGCTCTAAAACAAGGAGCTACTTCAAATACTTTATCTAAACCACTAGCTAAAGCCATTTGTTTATAGAATTGAGGACTTTGAGCTAAGTAAGCTTTTCTATCAAAGTATTTAACTTCAAATACTTCACTACCAGATTCAGAAGCTGCACCAATTAATTTTGGTGTATGAATTTCAGTAAAATTGTTTTCATATAAATAATTTCTCATAGCTTCTACCATGCAAGATTCAACTTGTCTAATAAGTAGATTCTTTTCATTTCTAATATCTAACCATCTATAATCTAATCTAGTATCTAAATTAACACCATCTAAATTATTATAGTCAAATGGTAATTCTTCAGCTTTAGAAACAACTTCAATATCAGTAGGAATTAATTCTAATCCTCCTAGTTTAACTGCTTCATTTTCTACTACTTTAGCGTTAATTTTAATAACACTATCATGAGTAAGTGAAGAAACTAATTCAACCATTTTAGTATTTTCTTCAACTGACTTTTCTACTGTCATTTGAACCTTTCCAGTAGAATCTCTTAGGATTACAAATTGAACCCATTTTTTATCTCTAACTACATCAACAAATCCACTAAAAGAAATTTCTTCACCGATGTGTTTTCTTAATTCGTTAACATATACCTTTTTCATCTTTTATTCTTCTTTCTATTACATATGAATATCTAAGTATTCAACTAAGTTATTAATATTAACTCTTTCTTCTTCTTTAGTAGTATTATCTTTAATAACTACTTCATTCTTTTGTAAGTCTTCATCATTTAATACGATTAAGTACTTAGCATTAAATCTATCTACAGATTTAAATTGTCCTTTAAGACTCTTACCCATAAGATCAGTTTCAACAATAAATCCATTTAATCTTAAATCTTGGCATAAGTAAGCAGCTGTTTCTTTTTCATCTTCAGATACTGCTAAGATATATAAATCAATATCATTTTTAATTGGAATATGAATTTCATTTTCTTCTAAAGCTAAGATAGTTCTATCATATCCCATAGCAAAACCTACACCTGGAACTGATGGACCACCAAGAGTTTCGACTAAACCATTATATCTTCCACCACCACCAAGGGCATAAGAGTCACCTAAAACAACTTCAAAAACAGTATGATTATAGTAATCTAAACCTCTAACTAAGTTAGTATCAACTTCATAAGGAATATCCATTAAATCTAAAAGTTCTTGTAATCTTTCAAAACGAGTTTTACTTTCTTCATTTAAATAATCAATAGTTTTTGGAGCATTCTTAATAATTTCAGAATCAGCATCTACTTTGCAATCTAAAATTCTTAAAGGATTCTTTTCTAATCTATTTTGGCAATCTTCACATAATTCATTAATATGTGGTCTAAAGTAGTTAACTAAAGTTTCTCTATAATTATTTCTTGATTCAGTATCCCCTAATGAGTTAAGTTTAATCTTAACATCTTCAAGTCCTAATAACTTGTAAGCATTATAAGCTAAACTAATTACTTCAGCATCACTTTCTACTGAATCACAACCAAAGCATTCAAATCCCCATTGAGTAAATTCTCTATTTCTTCCTGATTGAGGTCTTTCATATCTATACATCTTTTGATTATAGTAAACTTTAACTGGATCAGTCATATTACCATATAGTTTATTTTCAATAAACCATCTTACAACACCAGCAGTTCCTTCAGGTCTTAAAGTGATACTTCTATCTCCTCTATCTTTAAAATCATAAGTTTCTTTAGTTACGATATCTGATGTATCTCCAACACCTCTATGGAATAATTCTGAAGCTTCAAATACTGGGGTTTCAATATAACCATAATTATATTTTTCACATAATGCATTTAAAACATCGTTTACATACATTCTCTTTTTAGCTAAATCACCATAAATATCATATGTTCCTTTTTGTTTTGTAATCATACTATTTCCTTCTTTCTAATAAAAAAAGTACCAAAATCTTGTAAGGACGAAACATAATTTCGCGGTGCCACCTTACTTTACCTTGGTACTCTCAATTCGTAATTATCGCTTTACATGCGTTTGATCAATAGAAAGTGTTAACTTAATGCTCTTTATACGGACTTTTCACCATGTACCGCTCTCTTATTATAAAGTTGGACATTAAACCATGTCTTTCTCACAAAATATATAGAGATTATATCGTTTTTCCGTCGTTTTGTCAATAACTTGGTACTTTAAATGCTCTTATACTTGCTTTTTATTTTCAACTCTAATTTCTTCAGCTTTTTCTCCAATTTTATCTAATAATTTTATCTCTTCATCTACGATCTTAGAACAATCATAATCTTTATTCTCTACACTACATTTATTACTTTTTTGATCATGAAGAATTAAATATTCTTTCTTCAATTTTTTACCTGAGATAGTATATTTAACCCAACCAGTTTTTTCACCAGAGAATGAAGAATACCCATCAACTGTATTATAAGTAATATAATCATCAGTTTCATAAGCATACATCTTATTACCAGTATAATTAAAGATATATCCCTTTTCATTTATTCCATATAAGGCAACATAGAATTCCAAATGAGAATCATTACCATAATCAACAAAAGAATAAAAACTTATATCATATTCTCCATCTTTTAATAAATCATCTATATTCATTTTCTTATTATTTAAAATAAATGAAGTTTTCTTGCTTATAATAGTTAAATAAGTATCTTTTAAATCAGTCTTTTTATTAAACACTTTAGTAAATAATATAACTAATACTAATACTAAAATAATTAAAACACTACATATAATAATCATTTTCTTTTTCATATCATCACCATATAAAGTATATCAAAAAAAATGAAGTATAACTATACTTCATTAATCTTTGTCTGTTTTTAAAACAGCTAAGAAAGCCTCAGGTGGTATTTCTACCCTTCCTATAACTTTCATCTTCTTTTTACCTTCTTTTTGTTTTTCAAGAAGTTTTCTCTTTCTTGAGATATCTCCACCATAACATTTAGCAAGTACATTCTTTCTCATTTGACTAATAGTTTCTCTTGCGATAACCTTAGATCCAATACTAGCTTGAAGTGGAACTTGGAATAATTGTCTTGGAATAATCTTCTTTAAATCCTCAACAATCTTTTTACCTCTTTGATATGCAAAATCTTTATGAACTATCATAGATAAAGCATCAACAGGTTCTCCATTTATAAGTATATCCATCTTAACTAAAGGACTTGGTTTATAACCAATAAGCTCATAGTCAAATGATGCATAACCTTTAGTACTTGATTTTAATCTATCAAAGAAATCATATACAATTTCGGATAAAGGAATTTCATAATGAATAGTAACTCTTTCAGCATTAATATATTCCATATCTTTATAAATACCACGCTTATCTTGACATAGTTCCATGATAGCTCCGATATATTCAGAAGGAACAAATATATTAGTTTTAATATAAGGTTCTCTGATTTCTTTAATATGAGTTCTATCAGGTAATTTAGATGGTGAATCAATAATAATTTCACTACCATCATTTTGAGTAACTTCATAAATTACCGAAGGACTTGTAGTAATAATATCTAAGTCAAACTCTCTTCTTAATCTTTCTTCGATAACATCCATATGAAGAAGTCCTAAGAAACCACATCTAAATCCAAAACCTAAGGCTTCACTTGTTTCAGGTTCAAATGATAAAGATGCATCATTAAGTTTAAGTTTTTCTAACGCTTCTTTTAAAGCATCAAACTTATTTGGTTCAATTGGGAATAATCCAGAATAAACCATTGGTTTCATTGGTTTATAACCAGGAAGTGGATTCTTAGCTTCATGAGATAAAGTAGTTACAGTATCACCTACTTTAACTGAATCAATAGTTTTAATTGAAGCATCAATCCAGCCTACATCACCAACAGATAATTCTTTTAAACTCTTTCTAGCCGGAGTATTAACACCTAAATCAATTACTTCATAAACTTTTCCAGTTTCCATCATCTTGATTTTATCATGTACTTTAATGCTTCCATCAAATACTCTTACAGAAGCAATAACTCCTCTATAAGGGTCAAAATAAGAGTCAAAGATCATTGCTCTTGTTTTATCATCCGAACTTTCTCTTGGAGGATTAATTCTTTCTACAATAGCATCAATAATTTCCTTAACACCTTCACCAGTTTTAGCAGAACATTTAAGAACTTCATCTTCTCTAAATCCTAAGATTTGAGTTAACTCTTCCATTCTTTTTGGAATATCAGCATTAGGTAAATCTATTTTATTAATTACTGGAATAATTGTTAAATCATTACCTAAAGCAAGATAAAGATTAGCTAAAGTTTGTGCTTCAATTCCTTGAGCTGCATCTACAATAAGAATTGCTCCTTCACAAGCTGCTAAACTACGAGATACTTCATAAGAAAAGTCTACATGTCCTGGAGTATCTATTAAGTGAAGTAAATAATCTTCACCATTATATTTATAATTAAGTTCAACTGCATTTAACTTAATAGTGATTCCTCTTTCTCTTTCAAGATCCATAGAATCTAATATTTGTGCTTTCATATCATGTTCTGAAACTGCTCCAGTAATTTCAAGAATTCTATCAGCAAGTGTACTTTTTCCATGATCTATATGAGCAATAATACTAAAGTTTCTAATATGTTTAGTGTCCATATAATCACTCTTTCTAAAAAAAGAATATCTATATATTCTTTTTTAATTTATTTAAAAATCTAATTTCTTTCTTTAAAGAATGTCTAATTAATATTTTATTATTAGGTATTTTATTTAATATCTTATTTAAATAATCAATTCTATAATCTAAATACATTTTATTCTTAATTAAGAATGGTCCATATTTAATTTCATTCTTATTATATTTAGAATTACCTTTTTCAAATACAATATTAATATAAGTTTTATTACTATCTTCTAAGATATCTTCATTAGTAATCTTAAAACCTTTATTAACTATTTCACTTCTTAATATTTCATGGTCATTATTAGATTGAATAACCATCTTTTTAATATTCTTAAAATAATCATTTTCAATAATATTAACAATCGTAGAAGTTCCCATACCAGATATAAGCATTGTATCTATATCATCTGAGGTTTTTAAAACTTCTAAACCATTACCTAACCTTGTTTCAATTTTTTTATCAAGTTTATGTAACTTAATATTATCGATGCCTTGTTTTAAAGCTTTTTCATGTATATCAGATACAATCATACTTTTTAAGATACCTTCTTCAATTAAATAGATATCAAGTAAAGCGTGATCGCATCCAATATCAATTACTTTATCATCTTTATCAAAATATTTTGCTAAAGATTTAAGTCTATTACTAATCATTATTCCACCATAAAGTCTTTTAATTTTTTAGCTCTTGATGGGTGTCTTAATTTTCTTAAAGCTTTTGCTTCAATTTGTCTAATACGTTCACGAGTAACGTTAAATTTCTTACCAACTTCTTCAAGTGTATAGCAAGTTCCATCAATTAAACCAAAACGTAATTCAAGAACTTGTTGTTCTCTTGGTTGTAATGTTTTTAATACATTTCTAATTTCTTCTTTTAAGATTTCATTAGTAGCATATTCTTCTGGAGATAAAGTATTTTTATCTTCTACAAAATCACCTAAATGTGAATCGTCTTCTTCACCAATTGGAGTTTCTAATGAAACTGGATCTTGGCTAATCTTCATAACTTCTCTTACTTTATCTACACCAATACCCATTTTCTTAGCGATTTCTTCATCACTTGGTTCTCTATTTAATTCAAGAGTTAATTGTCTTTGAATACGAGACATTTTATTAATAGTTTCAACCATATGAACTGGTACACGAATAGTACGCGCTTGATCTGCTAAAGCACGAGTAATAGCTTGTCTAATCCACCAAGTTGCATATGTAGAGAATTTAAATCCTTTACCAAAGTCGAATTTTTCTACAGCTTTTAATAAACCAATATTACCTTCTTGGATTAAGTCTAAGAATAATAAACCTCTACCAACATATCTCTTAGCAATAGAAACTACTAAACGTAAGTTAGCTTCAGCTAATTGATTCTTAGCTTCTTCATCACCTTCAGCTGCTCTAATAGAAAGGTCAGCTTCTTCGGCTGGAGTTAATAATGATTTACGTCCGATTTCTTTTAAATACATACGTACTGGATCGTTAATATTAACATCTTTAACTAAATCTTCATCATTTAAGATAACTACTTCTTCACTCTTAGCTTCTCCACCTTCAGAGCTTTCAGCTTCTTCTTTAGTTACTACATTGATTCCTGCATCTACTAATGCATTATATAAAGAATCTAATGAATCACTATCCATATCTAAGCCTTTTAAGGCATCAGCTAATTCTTCAAATGTAATAAAACCTTTCTTTTGTCCTAATTCAATTAATTCTGCTTTTCTTTCATCAAATGTTTTGATTTCTTTTACTTGTTTTGCCATAATTACACATCCTTCTTTAATTTTATTAAATCATTCAACATTTTTAGTTGTTCATTAATATCTGTAGATTTCTTTATATCAGTAACTTCATCATCTATTTTATTCTTCTTATGAATCTCTTTAATCTTTTCAATAAAGCCTACAAAATCATTATCAATTAACTCTAAATTAATATTGTCATCTAATATTTCTAATATGTCATTTAAATACTTAGAATCTCTTTCTTCAGTAATAAAATCTGCCATATTAATATAATTGTATTTTATATAAAATGCAAGTATATCTGCTGCTATTTCCTCATATTTACTTATTGGTAAATAAGAAAGTTCTTGCTGATATAACCTAATATACTTTGTATCACTAATCATATAGAAAATCATTTTTTCGCATAAATCATTTTCTAAACTAATTCTTTTCTTTTTTAACTTAACAGTTTCTTTCTGTTTAGTAGTTATTGGTTTAACATCTAGTGAATCAAACTTCTTCATTAAAGTAGATTTACTAATATTAAACTCTTTACTTAAACCATTAATCGTAGACTCAATTAATATCTCATCATTACTCTTCTTTAACTCCTCTAAAACTGAATTAATATACTTACTAATATCTTCAGCTTTAGTTAAGTTTTTATTCTTACTGAATATACTCTTTTTAAATTCAAAATAAGTAAGTGGATGATCAATTAAGTTTTGATATGCTTCCACTCCATGTTTAATAATATATTCATCAGGGTCTTTCTCTTGAGATAATCTAACAACTAATGGATTAATACCATACTTTTGTAGAAGTTCTCCTGCTGCTACCGTAGCTTTCTCACCAGCACTATCAGCATCGAAACATAAAACAATATCTACATTAAGTCTCTTTAGCATATTAACATGATTATCAGTTAATGCTGTTCCCATCGTAGCAACTACATTCTTAACACCACTAGCATAAACTCTAATAGCATCCATTTGTCCTTCTACTAAGATAATCTTTTTTAACTTCTTAGCTTCATTTCTTGCTCTATGGAAATTAAATAATATTTCACCTTTTTTAAATATAGGTGTTTCTTTGGTATTTATATATTTAGCTTCATTATCACGTTTCTCATATATACGGGCACTAAAAGCTACAGCTTTTCCATTTGGATTATGAATAGGAAAAGTAACTCTATCTCTAAATAAATCATATAGACTCTTTCCTCTATTAATAAGTCCTGAATTAATCAATGTTTCTTCATCATATCCTTTAGCTAAAAATAACTTAGTTAAAGTATCAATCTCTTTAGAAGCATAACCTATTTCAAACTCATCAATTATCTCATCACTTAAACCTCTATCATTTAAGTATTTATGAGCCTCATGTCCTAAAGAACTTTTAAGATTATTTTGATAATACTTAATAGCCAAGTCATAAGCATCATACATTGACTCATACTTTGATGTTTCCCTAAAATCAACATTAAGTTCAATACCTGACTTCTCAGCTACAATCTTAACAGCTTCTAAAAATGAAACATTTTCATAATCTTGAATAAACTTAAATACATTACCAGTTGAATGACAAGTAAAGCAAGAGTATATTCCCTTTTCTTTAGATACACTCATTGATGGAGTATGATCATCATGAAAAGGACAAATACCAAAATAGTTCTTACCTTTTTTAACTAAATCTACATAAGAACTAATAATATTTACTATGTCAGCACTCTTTTGTATTTGATTAATTTCTTCGTTTGTTAAATGTGCCATATAAAATACCCTCTAATATATATTATTACCGATAACCCCTTAAATCTCTTGAAATTTCTTTAAATTTATAAAAAAAACTTTGATATTTTTATAAATACCAAAGTTTTTCACCGTTTTTTCTAACCTCTTTAATAATTCCAGAACCAATACACTCTTCACCTAAATATAATACACAAGCTTGTCCTGGAGTTACAGCTGCAACTTTTTCAGGGTATTTAACTCTTAATTCACCGTTTTCAATTTCTTCAATAGAAACTTCAAAATCAGGTCCTCTATATCTGAACTTAGCAGTACAGAATGTAGGAACTCTTGGAGATATAAAGTTAACATCTTCTAAGATACATTCATCACTATATAAAGTCTCAGGATCTTCCCCAAATGCAACATATAAAATATTCTTTTCTACATTTTTACCAACAACAAAATGTTTATCTTTAAATCCACCTAAACCAACTTGTTTTCTTTGACCAATTGTATAATTCATTAATCCTTGATGAGTACCAATTACTTCACCTGTATCTACATTAACAATATCACCAGGATTTGGTTTTAAATAATTAGATACAAACTTTTGATAATTTCTTTCACCAATAAAACAAATACCAGTAGAGTCTTTCTTCTTAGCAGTTGGAATATTATTCTTTTCTGCGATTTCTCTTACTTCAGGTTTAGTTAAATCTCCTAACGGAAATAATACATCTTTTAATTGGTTAGGACTTAATTGAGCTAAAAAATATGATTGATCTTTATTTAAATCTTTAGCTCTATAAAGTCTATTATTTTTAGTATTAGCATAATGTCCAGTAGCAATATAATCAGCACCTAATTCACGAGCCTTTTTAATAAAAGAATCAAACTTAATATATTTATTACACATTAAATCAGGGTTAGGTGTTCTACCTTTCTTAAGTTCACTTAAGAAGTAAGAGAATACATTATCCCAATATTCTTTAATAAAATCTACTCTATGAAGAGGTATACCTATAGTTTCACATACAGCAAGTGCATCATTATAATCTTGTTCTTGAGGACAAATATTTTCTCCTAATGTAGGATTTCCCTCAATATCATTATTGATCATTGCATCCCAATTACGCATAAATAAACCAATAACTTCATAACCTGCTTGTTTTAATAATAATGCAGCAACTGAAGAATCTACTCCTCCAGACATACCAATAACCACTTTTTTAGCCATAATAATCCCTCTTTTCGCTCGTATTATAACATATATTGAAAAAATTTACACTTTTCTAAAAAGAATAAATATATTATAATTATTTTGTGGTGATAAAATGAAAAAAGAAATAGATCAAAGTATATATGATCAAGTAGGACATATAAAAATTAAAGAACCTAAAAAGAAAAAAAGAAAAAGCAAATCTGGTAAGGCTTGGTGGGAAATTGCATTAACATGGACAATGTTAATTGCTATGACTGCAGCATTTATAGTTCCATTAATTTTATACTTTATAAAAACTATTAGTGGTGAATAATACTTCGTAAGAAGTATTTTTTTATGCATGAAAATATATAATAACAAGTGCAACACTTGAAGACTAAAACAAATAAATTCATATTTTACTCATGCTATAATGTTGTTGTCTAATCAAATACCATAGTTATTAAGAGCGTAAAAAAATATCAATTGATAGTTCTATTTCTTTTTGTTTGCTATAATAAATATAGGAGTTGATTAGATGTTAATTTTAGTTGTTATAGTATTAATTATTTTATATTTCGCTATTAGGAAATCAATTATGGCTAGTTCTTTAACTCAAGAGGATATAGATTCTTACGTTAAAGAATTACCTGAGTTTTCATATTCTCAGTATGAAGAAGTTAGAGAACTATTTATGTATACTGATGATCATATTTATTCTCAATATACAATAATGCCTAAAGATATTAGAAATGAAAATGATTTTAAAGCATCATTTCATAATTTAATGAATGCAGAAATGGCAGCTGATAAAAATAGACAAGTATTATATGTAAATAAACTTGCAATTTTTATGATTAAATATTATGGAAAATATATTTTAAAATATGGTAATAATGGTGAAAAAGCAGTTTTTAAAAATAATATAAATTTATTAAAAATGAATAATTTATTAAAATAATATGTTAATTGCTATGACTGCAGCATTTATAGTTCCATTAATTTTATACTTTATAAAAACTATTAGTGGTGAATAATACTTCGTAAGAAGTATTTTTTTGTGCTTAAAATTTTACATAAAAAAATGAGTGATTTAAATTAAACACTCATTAATTCGTCAGTCTTATTTTTAACTGTTTCTTCAACTTTTTTATTAAACTTATTAATTAATTCTTGAACATCTTCTTGAAGTCCTTTTTCTTGATCTTCAGTTAAAGCATCATCTTTCTTAACTGCATTTAAGATATCTTGTCTAATATTTCTAAGTTGAACTTTAGCATCTTCACCCATTCCTGAAGCTTGTTTAACATAACCTTTTCTTGTATCTTCAGTTAATTGAGGAACAGTTAAGATAATAACTTCTCCATTATTAGATGGAGCAATTCCTAAATTAGCTTCATTAATAGCATGTTCAATATCTTTGATAATTGATTTATCAAATGGTTTAACCATTAATTGTCTTGCTTCTGGAACAGTAATATTAGCAATTTGATTTAAAGGAGTAGCTACTCCATAATATTCAACTTTAACTCCACTTAACATAGATGGATTAGCTCTACCTGCTCTGATAGTAACAAGTCTTTTTTCTAAATTTTCAATTGCGTCTAACATACGCATTTCAGTTTCTTCTAAGTAATTCATTATTACACCTCTTCGTCTACATATTATATATTATTGAGTATTATATATCAAGTGATAAAAACATAAGTACTAATAAAGCAACACTAATAATCTCAAGGATAATAGCAATCATTGAGAATGCAGCTTGTCTATTATTGTATCTATTATTATTCTTTTTAAATGTTAATACTTTAGCATGAGTTTCTTCTTTCTCATGAAATTTAGTATCTCCATGAATATCACTTTGTTGCATTTCCCCTTTAACTTGATCACTAAGTTCAGGATTATTATCAGCTGCAAAATATATTTTTTGCATTAGATTTAATTCTTGAAGATTAAATACTTGTCCAGATTGAAGACTATCACTACCTAAAGCATTATTAGCATAATCTTTTCTTCTATTGTAATAAGTAGCTAAATAAGCAACTAATTCATCTGATACATGTTCTCTATCTGTATACCATAAATCAAATAATGCAGATACTTGATTTAAGAATTCAGTCTTTCTAGCTTCATCAGCACCATTTAATATTTCATCCATAAATCTAAATTCACTTTTAAATTTGTTAGGATCAAATACAATATTAACATCACTAACATTACTTTGAACGTTATCACCTCTATTTTCGTTAGATGAAACTTCTTTATATTCGTTATTTTTTTCTTCATTCTTGTTAGTATTATTTAATCCAAAAACAGAGCCATTTAAACATTCAACTTTTCTTTCACCATTATAAGTATGTCCTTTAAAGATACCATTTTTAACTCTATAGAATACTTCACCATATCTATCTATAGTAATATAAATATCTTCATTAGGTGCATGTAAGTTAGCTAAACGAGTTACCTCTTGAAGTTCTGCAGCCATTAAATTTCTATCTTTATTTGCTGGGCTAGGCATTTTATTTTGTAAATCTCTATTACTAAGATACTCATCTAATTTAACAAAGTCTAAAGCACCATCAGCACTAGACTTAACAGTATTAATAAATTGATTAGCATCCATTTGAGCTATTTGATCCGAATATTCCATATCAAATCTTTGTAAATAATCAGGATCAGGTACAGATACCATTTCTAAAGTTCCATCAGGTTTAGTAATAGTTAAATAATCTAGATTATAATGAGAATCACTTTCATAATCTCTTACTTTAATCATATCTATCATACCTAAATTACTATTAGCAGCTTTAATCTTTTCTAATTCTTCTTGATTAGATTTGAATTCTTGTTTTTGTTTTAATATTTCTATTTCATCTATTTTCTTTAAAAGAGGCGCTACTAAAACTTCTTCATTAGAAAATCTATTTTCTCCTCTATTATCTGAAGAAAGATTTTGAGATAAAGTTTTAATAAAATCAATATCCATGTCTTCAATATTCTCTGCATCAATCATTGATATTAAACTAGCTACTTCTTCAGCACTATAATCTCTTCCTTCATAAGAAAACATTATTTCTTTAGGTTTATCTCTATCTTTTTTATCTTGTTGTACTGTTTGAATACTTCTTAAAATATTTAATATATCTTGATTAGTCATTTTTAACCACCCATAATCTTTCTAAATTCTGTTCTATACTTTCTTTGTTTATTCTCTATAACTACTCTTTGACATAAAGATAAAAGAATAATTAAGTTTAACATATAAGAACCACCATAACTCATAAATGGAAGTGGAACTCCTGTTAATGGAATAAGAGCAAGTATACCTCCTAAATTAACTACCATATGTAAAAGTAAATATGCAAATGTACCATATACAATGATAGAACTTGTTAAATCTTTAGTACCTCTTGCTATACTTAATAATTTAAATAATAAAAATAAATAAAGAAGTAAAATAATAAATCCACCAAATAGTCCTGTTTCTTCTACAATAACAGGAAATATAAAGTCAGTATGAGCTTCAGGTAAATATAAATACTTTTGCGTACTCTTACCTAATCCTACTCCAAATAAACCACCATTATTAATAGCTATATATCCATTACAAACTTGATAACCCGTATCCTCTTGATATCTATCACAAGGATTCATATAGTTAAATCTATTAGCTTGTGTTTCACTTAAGAACATCTTACTATTAGAAAGCACAAAGAAACCAAGTACAAAAGCTATTACAAATAACATCTTCGAATACGTTATTGTTGAATTCCTACTAAAAGGAATACTAAAGAAAATTAAAACTGTTATTCCACCAATAATCATTGCAGTTCCCAAGTCAGGTTCAGCAGCAACTAAAGCTGCTACCATTAAGCAAGGGACTAATGGCATAAATGGGTCATATTTACCTTTATAATTTTTCTTAGTTCCATAAGTACAAGCTAAGAATATAATAATTGCAGTCTTTGCAAACTCACTTGGTTGTATAGTAAATCCAAATATATTAAGCCAACTCTTTGCACTATTAGTAATAGAACCATATGACTTCAAAACAAATAATAATGCTATAGTAAATATTATTATGAATCTTGCACTCTTCCTATATTTACTCAAAGGTATATTCATTATGACAAGAGATAAAAAGAATCCTAGTATTACTATTATTAATTGTCTTTCAAAGAAATAATATACATCTACTTTATATTGTAATATTGTTACTACACTTGAAGCAGAAAATATCATTATAAGTCCTAAGATAATTAAAATGATACTAACTAAAAATAAAGGAATATCTATTTTTCTTAGAATATCTCTCATACTTTCACCTATAATAATTTTATCATAAAAAAGATATATTACTTAGTAATATATCTTAATTTTTGTAAATAAATGTTAATTTTTCTTCCCTATTTTATGAGTTAAATTATCAATAAATGTTGAAAAGAAACTAGCTACAATTATACTTATAAATGGAGCTAAAACACTTAATTTAAAACTTAATATAAATGTAAGTATTCCTACCAATAATCCATATATTTTTACACCATTTAAAGTATAACTTGATGATATTGAATCACTAGCTACAAAAGTAAATATAAAAAGATATGAATTTAAGAATACTAACATTAATAAATCCTTATCAGTAATAAATGAATACATTAAACATAATGCAATATAAGAAAAAATAGCATATATACTTATATCCATCTTAGTAAAGTTCTTAAGTCTTAATATAAATATAGATATTAATAAACTTAATAAACCAGTACTAAAGTTACCTCCATTTACATTACCTATAATGTAATCTTTTTCAGTTAATACTTCTCTTAAAGTAAGCTCAAATCCACCATTTAAACTCATACATATATAAATAATTAAGAATGTGACCGCTACTATATTTATTTTAATATCAACAAGTTTACTAATAATAAACATAACAAGTAAACTTATACTAAATACTATTAAACTAACAGAATTACTCATCAAAAATCCTAATATAAGACCATACTCTATATGAAATGATGAAAATAATATATCACTTAAATGATCTTTCTTTTGTTTCTTAGTAAATATAAAATTAACTATAATTCCAATAAGAAGCCCAATAAAAGGATAGCTTAACATATGTAATATATTATTAATTGAATAGTCTTTAGCTAAATAAACATTTATATATAAACCTATAACTAAGAATGGTAAAAGAGCCATTATTCTATTTAAAGAAATCGTAGCTATAGAATTCTTACTTCTAACAAATATATTATTCATGTTCTTCACCTAAATATTTCTTAAAGTTTATTAATGATGGACATACATAAGTACATGCACCACAATGAATACATTTACTCTTATCACCTTTTCCCATTTTAATTAGCTTAGGATTTAATCCAACTGGACACTTAAACATACATAGTCCACAGTTAATACACTTTTTCTCTTTTCTTGTATCTTTAGTATTTAAGAAAATACTTCTAGTATCCATAGTAACTATATTATTAAGTTCTTTTAAAACAGTACCATTAATTAAACCATTTTGAACTACTAAATATTTATCACTAATAATTTCTGCATTATTTTTAATGATATCTCCCACTTTAGTTCCAAGTTTAACTTGTAATACTTTAGTTTCTTCTAATGCATTACCTCCAAGTGTAATTAACTTTTCACTAATAGGATTATCTCTCTTAAGTATTCTATATATATTTAAAACATCTTCACAAGTTAAATAATTATATTTCCATTTTAATTCTTTCTTAGTTAATAATTTATTTATAAGTACACTTTCAAATCCTAATGTATAAGAGTTATTCAAAACTTTTAAACTAATGTTAGGATAAGTACCTATATTACTAGTTAAATTATATACTACTTCAGAATTACTATCTGTTACACAAAAGTAAGTCTTTTCAAAATGAAATATATTAATTAAAGCATCTATTGTTTCAAGTATCTTAGAAGAATAATTATTAATAATAAAAGTATTATTTCTTTCAAAAGGATCTACTTCAATTCCTGAGATTACTAAAGTCTTAGCTTTAGGATTAATAGGAATATTTAATATATTATATTTATCAATTAGTTCTAATACTTTCTTAGGATCTAAATCATCAATATATTTAGTAGCACTTTTAAGTGTTTTAACCTCTTCTTTAAAATTATTTTCAATAGCTATAGCTTTGATAGGTTCATTATTAATATATATATCTTCATCAATAGCTTTAATAGTACCACTAACTGGAGTATATATATCATATTCACTACCCTTTAAAACCAAATCATTCTTTAATAGTGATAACTCATTACCTTTATGCAATTTCATTCCTTTAATTAAAGGAATATAAATATAATCAGAATTTAAATAATTAATAATATTTTCATTTACTTTAATCTTTTTAGCTTGAGTAACTTCAAACGAATCATTCATATTATTTATCTCCTTTATAATATTTATAAACATCATTATATAAATTTTCATTAAACTTTTTATTTCTAATCATTTCAATTTCAAATTTATATGGAGCATATTCTTTATCAATAAAAGGTGTTTCTAATATCTTAGGAACATTAATTAATCTTTCGTTATAAATAATATTAATTAAAGTTTCAAATCCAATAGTACCAAATCCAATATTTTCATGTCTATCTTTATGAGAATTAAATTCATTCTTAGAATCATTAACATGAACACATTTAATTTTATCAAGTCCAATCTTACTATCAAATTCATCTAAGAATTTATCAAACTCTTTTAAATCTACACCCGCATCATTTAAATGACAAGTATCTAAACATACCCCAATATTATCCTTTTGATTAATACCATCAATAACAGTCTTTATTTCATCAATGGAGCCTATCTCAGTTCCTTTAAGAGCCATTGTCTCTAAAAGAATTTGAATCTTATCATCGTTAACTAAAACATTATTAATTCCTTTAATAATATTATTAATAGCATATTCTCTATCTAGTCCAACAGATGAGCCAGGATGTAACACTAAGTATTTAACTCCTAATTGATTACATCTATTAATTTCTTGTCTTAAGAAGTTACAAGTAAATTCCCATTTATCAAATTCTTTATTATTAGCAAGATTAATAATATAAGGAGCATGTACAATTACATTCTCAAGTTTAATATTATTTTCTTGCATTAATTTCATACCTTCATATGTTTGTAAATCATTAATTTCACTTCTTTGAGTATTTTGAGGAGCACCTGTATAAAACATGAAAGCATTAGATCCATATCCAATACTTTCTTTAACACTTCCAAGTAATCCAGTATCACTCTTAAAAGAAACATGTGAGCCTATATATATCATGTATATCACCATTAAAATTATAGCATAAAAAAAGAATGATTTACATCATTCTTTTAACACTATAACTAAGCAACTAAATCAGATTCTCTAGTTTGATTTAAAGCAGCAGTAAGCATTGTTTCAGTAGTATCAGCAAAATCTTTGTGAGTACTATCTAAAGCACTTACAGGAACTTCACCGGCATCACTGAAATTCCACCATCCACCAGCATTAGCAACCGATTTATTGTGATAGTTTTTATCAGTTAAACGAACTAGAACTTTTAATTCATCGCCAGAAGCTCCAGCTACACAAACAGCAGCATTTCCTTCATAATCTCCAGTTGAAGTCATACCAATTTCAGCTAAAGTATAAACAGTACATTTACCTACTGTTTTTCCTTTAGGAATACCAGTATCAAAGTTTTTATTCTTTAAATAGAAATTATTAGCTGCATTATGAACCTTAGTTACATATTCACTAAATGTTTTTTGTCTAGCTTGTTCCATAGTAGATAATACCGCAGGAATAGCGATAATCATGATGATAGCTAAAATAACGATAACTGCTAGTAATTCAACTAATGTGAAACCCTTTCTTGTATTTTTCATTCAAATCTCTCCTTCCTTATCATAATTAAATTATATAATCACAGTTTTTAAAAATCAATAAAAAAGAAAGTTAATTTACATAACTTTCTTCACCAATATTTTCCTTTTTCTTCTTTGGTAATTTAATAATACCCTTCTTATATAGTATATATAATACTAAATTAACAATCGCAAGTATTAAAATAATAGAAATAAATACTAAAAGAATAATGTAAACAAGTTTAGAATTAGAATATCTAACTGTAAAATTATATATTTTTTCTCTACCATCTCCAGCTACTATTTTAGCTTTAACTAATGAACCATTATGAATATTTTCGTTACCTATAATTTCTACATTTGAGTATACACTTCTAGCTCTATAGGTAATTTTAAGATTCTTAGTATCCGTTGGACATACAACTGTATAATCATTTACATAATAATTAATGTCTGGTTCGATTTCACAATTATAAACAAAGAAATACTTTAAATCACTATTATTCTCGACATATGTAGATAAATCATCTAGTTTATTCTTAACTCCAGCATTAACTACACTTATATTAATAACTAAAACTAAAATAAATAAAGTAAGTTTCTTTAAAACCTTCATGTAATCACCTTATTCTTTAATAAAATTATAATCAATAAAAAAGAAGAATTCAATTATATCTTGAATTCTTCAATAAATGATTGTTGAACTTCCTTCTTAGTTGGAGCCTTCTCTTTTACAGGTTTTGGTTCTACTACTTCTTCAATTTTAACAGGAGTAGCAAAAACAAATGCTCTTAAGAAATTCTTCTTAGAAATATTTGAACCAGTAGATGCTAAATCCATAATTGAAATAGCAGTGTTCTTTAAGACTTCAATATCTTCTAGAAGTTGTAAACCAATTTCATCTTTTTGGTTAGCAATAAATGCAGTTACTATTTCATATTTAGTAGTCTTAACTTTCTTCATTAAAGTACCACCACGTTTAGCTCTACTTAATGTTTGTAGATCACTAATCTTAATACGTTTAGCAGTCTTTTGATTTGTAAAGATATCTAAATAATCATCTGTTTCTTTATAACCCATCGCAGATACTACTGAATCTCCATCATGTAAAGCAATTCCCTTAACACCTGAAGATTTAGTACTAGCTAGAGGTATTTCATCATTCATATAACTTAAGTAATATCCATCTTTAGATACAAGTAATACTTTATCATCTTCAAGACATGCAGATACAAGTGTATCACCATCTTTAAGTTTCATTGCAGTATAGGCTTTATTATAACGAGAAACAATAAAGTCTTTTAAGTTAGTACGTTTAACCATACCCATTGCAGTAGTCATTAAGATATTAGGATTTTCATTATTTTCATCAATAATATATGAAGCAACGATTTCATCGTTAGGATCCATAGTTACAATGTTAGAAATATGTTTTCCTAAATCTTTCCACTTAGAGTTTGGTAAATTATTAACTGGTACATATAAATAATTACCCATCTTAGTAATGGCAAGTAATTTAGTTAATGTAGTTGTCTCATAAAGATTAATTACATAATCTCCATTCTTAAGACCAGTTTCTTCACCATTAGCAGCACTATAGCTCTTAAGTGGTACTCTCTTAACATAACCTTGTTTAGTAGATACTACCATTACATTTTCTTTTTGAATTAAATCATTTTGATCAATAGTAATATTAGTTACTTCGTCTACTACTTCAGTCTTACGAGGTGTAGCATAATTCTTCTTTATTTGTCTTAATTCAGCTTTAATATATGAATCAAGTTTTTCTGGATTATTAATTATTTCTTCTAGAGCTGCAATAACTTTATGTAAGTTATCTAACTTTTCTTGAAGATCTACAATATCAGTATTAGTAAGTCTATATAATTGTAATGTAACAATAGCTACTGCTTGATCTTTAGTAAATCCAAATTTATCTACTAAATTATTTTCAGCATCACTCTTATTCTTACTAGCTCTGATAGTAGCAATAACTTCATCTAATATAGAAATAGCTTTAATTAAACCTTCATTAATATGTGCTTCTTTTTTAGCTACTTCTAAATCATATTCACTCTTTCTCTTAACTATATCTCTATCAAATGCAATATAAGCATCTAAAATACCTAAGATACCTAATTGTTTAGGTCTTCTGTTAACAATAGTTACCATATTATAGTTATAGTTAGATTGAAGTTCAGTATTCTTCATTAAATACTTAATAATTAAATCTTTATCAGCACCTGGTTTTAAATCAATAGCAATTCTTACAAATGCATCTTTATCAGATTCATCTCTTACTTCTGCCATACCAAATACTGAATTATTAATTCTTATATCATCAATCTTTTTAACTAATTGTTGTTTATTAACATCAAAAGGAATTTCATGAATAATAATTTGTTCTTTTCCTTTTACTTTTTCATAAGTATATTTACCTTTAACAATTACTCTTCCCTTACCAGTTTCTAAAGCAGTTCTAATTTCATCTTTACCTTCAACTACTCCACCAGTAGGAAAATCAGGACCTTTAACTATTTCTAGAATAGTATCTAATCTACAATTAGGATTATCTATTCTCTTAATAGTAGCATCTATTATTTCTCCTAAGTTATGTGGAGGAATATTAGTTGCATAACCTGCAGATATTCCAGTAGTACCATTTACAAGTAAGTTAGGAAACTTAGCAGGTAAAACTGTAGGTTCTAATAATGTATCTGAATAGTTAAGAGTCATTGCAACTGTACCTTTATTAATGTCTTTAAGCATTTCTTCAGCTGCTTTTGCAAGTCTTGTTTCAGTGTAACGCATGGCTGCAGGTGGATCTCCATCAATTGAACCATTATTACCATCAACTTCTACAAGTGGTAAATTATTTTTCCAATCTTGAGATAAATGAATAAGCGCATCATATACAGAAGTATCACCATGTGGATGATATCTACCTAAAACTAAACCAACTGCATTCGCACACTTTTTAAAAGGTTTATCATGAGTATTTTTATCAGTATACATTGCGTATATAATTCTTCTTTGTACAGGTTTTAATCCATCTCTTACATCTGGTATTGCTCTATCTTGAATAATATATTTAGAATATCTTCCAAATCTATCACCCATGATTTCTTCTAATGCATAATTATGGATTTTCTCGATAACTTCAACAGTTTCTTTTCCCATTTTAATCACCTTAATGTATTATAACATATAAATATTTGAAATTTTATAAAAACTAACGATTTTAAGCATAAAAAAAGTGCTTACTTTTCGTAAACACTAACTTTTTTCTTATCTTTTCCACATCTTTCGTATTTAACAACACCTGTTACTTTAGCGAATAGAGTGTGGTCTTTACCCATACCAACATTAGTACCTGGATAAATTCTAGTTCCTCTTTGTCTGTAGATAATTGAACCAGCATTAACAGTTTGTCCATCAGCAGCTTTTGCTCCTAATCTTCTACCAGCTGAATCTCTACCATTTTGAGTAGAACCTTGAGCTTTAACGTGGGCAAAACGTTGGATATCTAAAGATATAATATTAAATAACATCATTATATTTCCTCCTTATATATTTTTACGTTTTTAGGATAATCTAACTCAAGTTGATTAAATAAAGACATCATATTAATAATTAACGTATCAATTATTTCATTATGTTTAAGTATTTCAATAGTTACTTTATCTTTATTATCAGTATATTTAATTGAATTTTCATCTAATCTTAAAAGTGCATTCACTGTTGTATACATAATAGATGAAACACTAGCACATACTATATCATTACCATTTGAATAATTAGCATGTCCTGAGATTGTAATTAGATTTTCCTTAGAATTAATTTTAATCATAATTAACCTTCGATTTTAACTACTTTTAATTTAGTATATGGTTGTCTATGACCTTGAGTTCTTCTATAGTTACTCTTAGAAACATATTTGAAAATTCTAATTTTCTTTTGTTTTCCATGTTTTAAAACTTCACAAGTAACTTTAGCTCCTTTAACATATGGAGTTCCAACTTTTTCACCAACACTAACAACTGTATCGAAATTAACTTTAGAACCTTCTTCAGCTTCTAATTTTTCAACGAAGATTTCAGAACCTTCTTCAACATAGTATTGTTTTCCACCAGTTACGAATATAGCTTTCATACTTTAACCTCCTTTAATTTTTTTGAAGACTCGCCATTAAGGTGACTTAAAAGTACTTATAACCTTCTCTGTGCGGTTCGTAAGAAAGACTTACAAACAAAAAGATAATACCAAAATAATGCCATTTTGTCAACGTTTTTAAGTTTTCTATAAGCATTCTCGAATAAAAATTGATATTAGTAATATAAGAATTATCCACATTATAACGAAACAATATTTAAATCATTTTTAAACTAGCGGAATTCCGCTAGTTTAAAATCAGGATTGAATAATTCTTCCCATAAACAATAAAAATCAAAAGAACTCTTATTACTCATCCATTTAATTATTACATTGCCGGGATTATTAGAATTTTTATACCTAGCTAAATCTGAAAGGTAAATATTTACTATATTGCCCTTGCTTTAACTCTAAGGTTCCAATTTGGAACCTTAAAATTGTTTTACATTCTTCATTTGATAATTGAAAATAAAAATCTTCAGGAAACCTATTTATATTTCTTTTAACTGCTTTATTAACATCTTTAGTTCCATTCTTACAATTAAACAATCTAGCAAGGTCACTATCTAACATTACTTGTTGACCTCTAATTTCATAAATTAAATTTTGAATATTGTTAGTTTCTAATTCATATTTCATAATATTAACCCCTGTCAAATTAAACAACTAAACACATTATCTTTATATGCAGTAATTATATCATACACATGTTCGTAGTCAACTTTTTTTATAAATTATCAAATATAAAAATGAATAGGTTTTACCCTATTCATTTAAATAATTAATTAATATAGTTTTTAGTCTTTCAATTCCTTGATCACTTAAATGTACTTTATCTTTATGTAACATATTCTTATCTTTAAGTTCATCATAGAAGTTTATAACTTTAGCATTGTCTAGTTTATCAATACTACTTGTAAATGATACAAAAGTAATTTCATATCCATCAAGTGTTTTAAATAGTTCATCTATCTTTTGTTTAGATACTTTAAATGTATTATCTAAAACAAATACTAATCTATGATTTAATTTCTTATCAGTCTTAGCTTTCTCTATATCGCTAACTAAAGTTTCATAATCATAATCTTTATTAGTAATTATATTAGTACTCTTAATATCTTCATTTAATTTTGGATAAACACTTATTAAAGAAGAATTACCAATAAATGTTATACGTTTCTTTAATTCTTCATCACGTTTTTTTTGTAATTCTTGAATCTTTAAATCATATTCACTCTTATAATCATTATATAAAGTTTCATAAATTGCATTAACATATCCAGTAATACCAGAAGATGTTAAATGAATTCCATCTTTATAGAAGTATTCAGTATGATCTTTACTAATATTCTTCCAATCAATGATTTTTACATTTGGATATCTATTAGGATAATCATATATATCTTTAGCTACCTTTGGAACTTGATAATCATTTACTATACTTAACCAATAAACTTTCTTATCTTTAAGTTTTTCCATAATTACATCAGTATTCTTACAAGAACCATTAGTTCCTAAATTCATAATAACTGTGTCATAAAGTTTACCATTATTATTAATTTCATCTAATAGTCCTGGTAACTGACAATCAGTACGAGACACTTTACCATCAAAGTATCCATTAGGGAATTTCTTATATAAACCAGGAACAGCACCTAAAAGAACTGAATCCCCTATTCCTGTGATTTTCATACTTGTAATATATTCACCAAGTCCATCTGATGAATTAGTTAACTTTTCTAATTCTTTTTCCCAATTCTCATCCTCTTGTTGAAGTGATTTCATTTGTTCTTCATTACTTACATTTATAAGTTCTTCATTTTGTTTTAGTTGTTCTTCAAGTCTCTTCATTTCTTCAACGTTATCACTTTCAAGTGCAAATATTCTTGCACCCATAACAACAAATATTAACATTACAGCTACTAATAAGAATTTAATTATCTTAACAAGTCTACCTTTAAAGTTTCTATTAAATATAAATCCTAAGATAATTGATGAAACCAACGTAATAGAAACAATAAGTAAATATTTATTCGGATAATTATTAACAGTTACATAATAAATAACTGGATATTGAATTAAATATACTTCATAACTAATTGATGCTAAATATTTAACAATTGGTCTACAGAAGCTATTATTAATAATAATTGAATAATCTATTAATCTTAAAGTAATTACTGAAGTAGCAATCATCGCAAATATAAATAAATTACTTGAAGAATCAATACTCATAAACATATATACAAGTACACCGGTAAGTATTATATAAAAAATCATTAAAAGAGGTCTTATTCTAAATCTCTTCTTAATAGGTATTCCAAAGAATACATGAGTAAATCCTAAAGTAATACCAAACATATAAGAGTAAGCTCTAGCAAATGAATCATAATAAGAAATCATTATTCCTTTACTTACAGTTACATGAGCAAAATAAACTGCTAAGAATACAGATATTAAAGTAAGTAAAAATACCGATAATCCTTTACTTACACTCTTACCAATTTTCTTAAATAACATAAATATAAACGGAAATACTAATTCATATTGAATAAGCATAGATATATACCAAAGATGTGTTAAAGGTGAATTAATACTCTTAGTAAAATAATCTACATTAGTGCTTATTTGCCAAAAATTATTATAATTAAGTAATACTGATTTAACTTCTAGTTTTAAGTTTAACCAAGCTATATCTTGAAAGAACTTAGATATATATACTGTAACCAATAAAACCATTACCATAGGTACATATATATTAAGTATCTTACCTTTATAATACTCTAATATATTAAATTTATTTTTTCTATAGTTTTTTATACAACCTAAGTATCCAGATAAAGTAAAAAATAAACAAACTGCTAAGTATCCACCCTTTATTAATCCCAAGTGAAATAAAAATATACTTATACAAGCAATAATTCTTAATAAATCTAAATGTTTAAAATATTTTACTCCGCTCTTTGCCATACTTATAACCTCAATATAATTATATAAAAATAAGATTAATTTATAAAGAATAAAAAAAGATATTTCTATTTTTTCGAAATATCTTTTAATTTAAATAATATATTCATAGCTTCCATTGGAGTTGTATGCATTGGATCAATAGTATCAACAAATTCTTTTAATTCATCTTTACTTTCAGTTTGTGTAAAGTCCATACTTATTTGTTCAACAAAAGCATCTTTTTTCTTACTATTAGAACTTTCATATCTCTTTAATATTGATTCACTATTTTTAAGTAACTCTTCAGGTAAACCTGCAAGTCTAGCAACATGAATACCATAAGATTTATCTGTTGCGCCATCACTTACTTTATGTAAGAAAACTACATTACCATCTTTTTCACTTGCTTCAACATGAACATTCTTAATTGATTTAATCTTTTGATCTAAATCAGTTAATTCATGATAATGAGTACTAAATAAAGTTTTACATTTTATCTTAGTTGATACATATTCAAGAATTGCTCTTGCTAAACTCATACCATCATAAGTACTTGTTCCTCTACCCAACTCATCAAATAAAATTAATGATTTATCAGTAGCATTTTGAATAGCATTATTAGCTTCTAACATTTCAACCATGAATGTAGATTCACCACTTACCAAGTCATCACTAGCACCAATTCTTGTAAATATCTTATCGAATATTGGCAAGTTTGCTTCTTCACAAGGAACAAAAGATCCCATTTGTGCCATAATAACAATAATAGCTAGTTGTCTCATGAAAGTAGATTTACCACTCATGTTAGGACCAGTAATTAGAAGTGTATTAGTATTTTCATCCATAATACAATCATTCTTAACATAAGCATTACCTGATACTACCTCAACAACTGGATGTCTACCTTGAATAATTCTTAAATTATTTTCTTCATTTAATGTCGGTCTTATTAAATGATACTCTTCACTAACTCTTGATAAAGAAACATAAACATCAATGCTTGCAATCAAGTCAGCAGTGTTTTTAATCTTAGCGATATTTTTCTTTAATATATCTCTAATTTCACAGAATAAATTATATTCAATTTCATTTATTCTTTCTTCAGCATTTAAAACAAGTGCTTCTTTTTCTTTAAGTTCTGGTGTAATAAATCTTTCAGCTCCAGTTAAAGTTTGTCTTCTTTCCCAATTAAACTCTTCTTTAACGTTTTCAAGTTGTCCTTTAGTTACTTCAATATAATAACCAAATACTTTGTTATATCCTACCTTAAGATTTTGAATTCCAGTACGTTTCTTTTCTTCTTCTTCGATAGATGAAATAAAGTCTTTTCCACCTTTTCTAATTATTTTAAGTTCATCTAATTCTTTATTATAACCACTCTTAATTAAGTAACCTTCTTTAATACCAATCGGAGGTTCTTCATAAATTGCATTTTCAAGTAAATCAAATAACTCTTTATGTTCATCTAACTTAACATCAAATTTAAGTTCTTTAATAATTCTATTAATATCAGGAAGTATTCCTAAACTCTTCTTAATTTGAAGTGCATCTCTTGCATTAAATTGTCCACAAGAAACTTTACCGCAAAGTCTTTCTAAGTCATATATTTCATAAAGATCACGAGATAACTCTTCTCTTAATAAAAATTCATTATTAAGTTTTTCTACGATATCATATCTTTTATTAATCTCTATTTTATCTTTAAGCGGATTCATTAACCAAGATTTTAATTTTCTTGCACCCATGGCAGTCTTAGTCTTATCTAAAAGCCAAATTAAAGAATACTTTCTATCTTTTAATCTTAAAGTTTCTATAAGTTCAAGATTTCTAATTGTATGAACATCCATATCAATATAGTCATCTTTATTAATTACTTTTACACTACCTAAATGAGATAAATCTTTTAATTCTTTAACTCTTAAATAGTATAGTAAATGTTTAACACCATAAGAGATTCTATCATCTTCAATTTCTTCATAGATAGACTTATATTCATCTTCTAAAACATCACTAGAAATAGATACATTTAGTCCATAATTATTAATAAGTATATTTAGTTTATCTAAAGGATATTCTTCTTGTACTACAAGTTCTTTAATATTTAAATTAATAAGTTCTTTTCTTAAAGCTTCATCATTATATTTAATATATTCTGAGTTTACTGAACCTGTAGATAAATCTATATAAGTAAGTAAATATATAAAACCAAAATCTATTAAACCACCAATATAGTTAAAGTCTCTTTCATTTAAGTATTCTAAATCTACCATAGTACCTTTAGTAATAACTTCAATTACATCTCTTTTAACCATTCCTTTAGCAGTCTTAGGATCTTCTAGTTGTTCACATATAGCTACCTTATATCCTTTACTTATAAGTTTTTCTATATAAGTCTTAACTGAATGATGAGGAACTCCACACATAGGAATTCTTTCCTTAAGTCCTGCATTCTTACCAGTTAAAGTTAATTCACATTCTCTAGATACAAGTTCTGCTTCTTCAAAGAATATTTCATAAAAGTCACCAATTCTAGAAAATAAAATACAATCAGGATATCTATCATGTATTTCAAGTAGTTGTTGCATCATTGGAGATAATTCATTTCTATTTACATCTAGTCTATTCACTTTTATCACCTTTATTTACTATTATATAAAAATAAGATACTAAAAACTAGAAAAACTTTTTACAAATATTTAAATTCTGAGGGGGTCAGAACTTTTTTGAAAGAAATTTCGAGTAATTTAAGGGGGTAACCGTGTATAAGTATATTAGAGGGAGTGTTATCCTGTATGTTATCTCACTAACTAGAAATAGAAAGTGAGGTGGTAATTATGAGTAAAAAGGATTTTTTAATTCTTATACTACTTATGATTATTATTTTGCTAATTGTATATAAGTAAAACTTAGATACTTAACAAAACTTTGAAGGGGGTTTTGGTTAACAAAAAAAGCATCAGTCCATAACTGATGCTATATCGAAATTCGAGATAGCATTATGTTGATAATGCTCCCTCACACTTATTTTATAAAAATAATAAACCTTAATCAATAACTAATTATCTAACTTAGATAATTCTTCTAATACTTGATTAAAGTTTTCTGCTTTAATAAGTTTTATCTTTAATTTTCTGTTTTCTACCAATTCTTTAGCTTCATCATAATTCTTTTCAGGAACTATAAATACATCAGCTTTATTCTTAGCAGCTCCTAAGATTTTATATTTAATACCAGCGATTTCACCAACAGTTCCATCAAGTTCAATAGTACCAGTTCCACTTATCTTTAATCCTTTAGTTATATCTTCTTCTACCAAAGCATTATAAATACTTAAAGAAAGCATCAACCCACCAGAAGAACCAAGTTCTGATTCTTTATATTCATAATGAATATCAGGATTATTATCATATTCAAATATAGTATCTACAACAATACCAAGAACTTTAACACCATCTACCACTGTTACTTTCGCAGTTGCATCTGTTTCTTTTTTATTTCTTAATACTTTAAAGGAAATAGTATCTCCATCATTCTTAGTTTGAATATATTTTCTAAATTCTAATGAATCCTTCATTTCTATATCATCATATTTAAGTATCTTATCTCCGATATTTAATGTAGTATCAGCATAGTCATTATAAATATAATAAATATAAAAATCATAGCTCTTAATATTAATATCTACACCTGCGCTCTTATAAGCATTATAAGTAGCATTACTAATAGATGAATATAAACTAATTGTTTGTGCTTTAGCTAATGTCTCATAATCTAAATTACTTATATCACTATCTTTAACTATTTCCCAATCAGGTAAAAGTTTAGCAAGTAATACTGTAACTACATTACCCCTATAAGAGGAGACATAAGTAAGATTAAATGAACCCAGAGCTTTATATTGAATATTAGTAAGTCTATTACTTATATCTATTAATCCACCTGGAGTTTCAACAGTAACGTTAGGTTTATAAAAGATACATACAAGTAAAAATATCAAAGTAATAAAATTAATAATATTACCTTTTAAAAATTTAATTATTTTAGTCTTTCTATCTTCTTTCATAAAGTCACCTTAAAAATTATAACACAATAAAACTGCTTAAAAAAGCAGTCTTATTAATTAAGATAATGTACATCCCGAAGGACCTACATAAGTAACTTGAGAGAAACTACCATCTATCTTTGGCATATACGTATACGAACCAGTTAAAGCCTTATATTGAGTTTTAGCAGTATTACAATTACTAGAAAGAACAAATTCCATCTTACCAGTATCATTAGCATAAGTATTCATGTTAAATCCATTAAATATCCACTTCATTCCAAATTCAAGATTTTTATTTTCAGGTTCAGAAGAATTTCTTTTATAAACATTATTATTAAGGATAAAAGTAAATTTATCAATTCTACCATCCTCAAGTGCTCTTTTACCAACATCTCTAAATGTAGGAGCATGATCCCAAGTACTAGCTAAATTATAAGTTTGACCACCTTTTATCTCAATAACAGCCAAATTAGTACATCCATAGAATAATCCATAATCACTATTTGAAGTAACAGAATCTTCAAAACGTGTACCTACGATAGGTAAAACAAGTTTATAAATTTCTTTATATCTTTCCGGAGTTATACTAATAGCTTTAGAAATTGGTGCACTAAATGAACCACTAAATGTATCAGTAAACGTACAATATGGACTAATTTTTAATCCATCAAGATAACCATCAGGTAATCCTCTTAAAAGTGAACAATCTTTAAACGCTACAGAAAGGACTTGAGTTGTACCAGTTGTAACAAAATTATCAAAAGGACTCTTTCCATTCTTTAACACATAATCGCCTTCACCAGAAAGGTATTTATCAATTTCTTCTTGTGTAGTAAATGATCCATCAACAAAAGTTAAACGATTACAATTAGCAAAAGCACCATAGAAATTTACATTAGTTTTAATTTCAAAATCATTTAAGAATACATATGTAAGACGTTGAGAATTAAAGAAAATTTGAGAAAAATCAATAGTATTATCAGTAACTTGAGAATGCATACCACTCATATCAATAGCTCTATATCCAGATTCACAAAACATTTGAGCAAAATTATAACAATTATGTAACTCTAAGAATGAAACATCAAATAAATCTTTATAATTATTACTTGTATTAGTTCTATAAAACATACCATTAACATTCAAGCAGTTATGCATTGTGAATGTAGGGCCAACAAAATGTTCAAACTTATTAGAGTTTCCTAAGAACCATACAGCATTAGCTACTTTATCTAAATTAAAGTTAGTACCATCCTTAGCAAGCCTAACAGTAACAACATGAGTTCCAGCTATCATCCTAGTGACTAAAATCGCACTATTAAATGATAACATACTTAAATCTAAATCACCTTCAAGTGAAGTACAATTACATAAAAAATCTGAGAAATCAGAAACATTATGTGTATCAATATTAACAAATCCATGAGCTGTAAGTTTATCACACCATCTATAGAATTGAGACATACTTTGAAGATTTGGTGATTTTATATTTTCTACTCTACTAGTAACTAATACATCACTATCTTCATACATGTTAGCCATAGTAACTAATTTAGGAACATTTAAATTAAGAAGTGAACTCTCAAGAAGGACAGAATTATGAGCAAGCATTGAAGACATATTCTTTAAATTAGGAAAACTCTTACCTGCTCCATCCATAACAAACTTCTTAATACCAGTATTCTTGAATATACCATTTAAAGTAGTTATATTATAAGCTGGGAATTCAACATTATAATCAAATAATCCATCAGTACCCACAAGTTTTTTACAATCATTAAATACTGAGTTAGCATTTCTAACATTGCCTAAATCTGTTCTTCCTTTAAATGGAGAATAAGTTAAAGATGCACATTTATAAAATGCCATAGAAACATCTTTTACTAAAGATAAATCAAACTTATCAAAGTTAAGTAAATCTATTAAAGAAGAACACTCATAGAACATACTATTAATATTAGTAATACCTGTAGAATTAAATCCTTTAAAATCAACAGTCTTTAAGTTAGTAAATCCTTTAAACATACTAGAAACTGAATTACCATATACAGATACCCCACCTAATTGATAAATAGTAGCAACATATAATGTAGGATCACTAGGATCTTGCTTATAACTTAATAAAACAGAACCATTTTGTGAATAAGAAATATCTATACCTGTAATATCTTCTTTACCAGTAGAATCTTCAAAAGTAATCGAAGAAATTCTATTCTTATAAAGTTTAGCAGCTATTACCGAAGGTAAATCAACAAAGTTCTTATTCATACCTACTACTGAAGTTTCAGTTTCTTTTGATTCAGAACATACATATTGATAAACAGGAGTTACAACTTTAGTCTTATCACAATTTGTTGTAGAACCGCTACAATTACAACTTAAATTATCACTATCACACGAGAATATTGTTTTAGGGTTTGTAGGTGTTGGATCAGCTGGATCATTTAATCTAAATGAGAAACTCAAATCAAGATTATAATTATAACCATTATCATCGCTTATAGGAATAAATAAATTACCCATATTTTCTTTTTGTTCACTATACTTCTTACCCATTTCATAATTGGCAGTATAATTAACACTTATACTAGAATTATCATCAGTTAATACTAAATTAACATCACTATCTATTTTTTGTACTACTGAATAAGTATCTTTCCAACTACCATAATCATCGTCATCGATAGTCTTACCTACAGTACAATCTTGATAGTAACCTTTACCATAACGTATTACCCATGAAGAATTATCACTCTTTTGTTTATAAATAAGAATATAACCTGTATCAGCAATATCATATGTTTTATTATATTCAATTCTTACACAGTTAGATACTTCACTAGCATCTAGTGAATCAGGATTAAATCCAAATTGATCAAAAGTACATTTAGAAATAGCTTTTACACCAATTTCTATCATATCTTTTTCAATAGCTTTAGTAACTACGTTTTGTGAAATAAGAAGTGATGACTTCTTTTTAACATCAGTAGATGCTTTTTGTATTTGTAATAGAAGTGCAAATAGCACTCCCATTACAAGTGAAATAATAATAACACTAACTAATACTTCTACGATAGTCATACCACTTGAATTATTACGTCTATTCATATTAAGCACCTCCGAATACAAATGGATCATCTTTAGAACCAGTTCCACTAATAATATGATTACTTAATTTAATACTTATTACTGGATTCATTCCATTACCAGTCGTTGCTGTTCCTGGCCAAGCAATAAAATGACCATCAAGTAAAGCAGTTATATCATCTGAATACACTTTAGTATCAGTATTAAAACCACCACCAATAGAACTAAAAGTTAATCCAACATTATTTAAATAATGACTAGTTGAATAAGTTGCACTATTATTATACGGATTAAAAAGACCAACATAGTAAGCTTCATTCATAGTAATTAATCCAACCGGATAAGTAAGTAATCCATTTCCATTTGAAGTATCAATAGAATAATTATATTTTTGAGGACATTTTGTATAATAATCTTTTGCTCTATTAACGGTATTCCAATCGTCTGAATAACCAATATATTTAACAATCCATCCTTCAGTCAAAGTCTGTCTTGATTTACCAAATCCATTAAAAATATTCAAGTTATTACAGAATGTAGCATTATAATCTATAAGATCAGTTAAATCTACTCCATTAGCACTCTTACCAACGAAGGAATCGGTAAAGAACTTATCTAAAACAGTCTTAGCAGTACTTTCATTTTTTCTAGAATCTTTATCTTTACCAAATACTGTTTGATTTGAAGGTCCATGAACATATTCATAAGCATCATTGTAAGTAAGCATACCATTTCTATATGTAACATAACCTGAATAAGATAAAATCTCGTATACATGATCACACTCATAATTACTTCCATCTTTATCCTTAAGCCAATGAGCACAAGCATATCTATGAGTATTAATCTTCTTATGAGTATCAGAAGAAGTATTATTCTTAGCATTAGAAAAACCAGTAAGAGAAACATAATACATATCATTTGTATTCAAATGATATTTGCCATTACTATAAGTTACAGAACTAGAAAGAGCCAATTGTGAAGACAAAACACTAGTTCTGTCAAGACCATCTTTAAATTTGAATATAGTAAGTTGAGAAGTGCTAGGCCAAATATATACTAAATATAATACTGACTCACAAGTAGTAGTTTGACCACCACTACAGAAATACTTTCCTTTATATTGATTAAGACCTTCATAAGTAGCTTGTTTACTTGAATAGAACAAACTCTTTTCAGTGACATCACTACCATTTGCCTTTTTCAAAGTATATTTAGAACCATCGTAAACAACTTTATCTCCATAATAAACATATTCATTATATGGAATTTCAGAATCAGGAGAAATATCAATGATTACTTTTTCTTCAAGACCAATAATTTGTGCTAAATCATCATAATTACCAATATAATCTATATTAAATTGATCTTTATACATATAAGAAGCAGATCCATAAAAACGATCAGTATTAAAAGCACTACTAGAATAAGCTTTTTTCTCACCACATTTATTATCAGCAGCAATATATTTACCATAATAAATAGCTTTAATACCATCACCAGAACCAAAGTTAGAAATTAAATTAAAGCAATAATCACCAACAACTGCAAAGTTTTGATTTAATCCAGTACCTTTATAAACAAAGTTACCATTTTCATCATAATTACCATCTTTATCAGTTTTAGTTAAACCATCAGTACCATTATAAGAAGCAGTTTGACATTCCATAGCACCCCTAAGAGTACCATCGCCACACCAAATTGCATATAACTCTCTATTTTCACTATTAATAATAACAGGAGTATTAGCTTTATAACATTTACCTTCAGCTGTTGGAGATCCACTCATACATCTATCATATTCGCCTTCTTTAAGAAGTTCAGTATTTGTAACCCAACCAACTACTACATTACCAGAATGACCACTCCATCCCATATTGTATGGTAATACATATTCAGTATCATCAGGAATACCATCAACATAATAATGTTCACTCTTGCCTGCATCACTATAGAAAGCAAGTGGAAGTACATTTTCTTTTCTAGTAACTTCTGTTAATGAAATCTTAGAATGATATGCATCTTTAGTAATTTTAAAACTATCATCTTTATAATTAACTAATTCAGCAGTAACAGTCTCACCTGCTTCATTCTTATAAGTAACTTTATCTAAAGGATTTAAATAGTCTTTTAAATATTTAATTATAATAAAGTTTCCATCTAAATCTTTCCCTTGACTCTTCAAGTAATCAATTGATGAAGCATCAAAATAACTTGAATTATATAACACTTTAAGATTATCTTCATTGATATTACCTAATTTATTAAAATTAACATAATAGATTTTTTGAATATTATAAGTATTAACTACATCATATAAAGGATCTGAATTATAACTAGTGTTATTTAAATAACTTGAAAAATCACAAACTTCAATAACATTACCTGCACTAGTCATATCAACTGTACTAGTAACATTTGTATAAGAGAATCCTTTACATCCACTTCTATTAAATTTAGAAGCATAATATGCAAAGGAATCTACATAGTTTTCATTAGTATCAGCATTATAATATAAATTATCTAATAAATCTTTTACAAAATAAGTCTTATAAATAGTATCAATAGTATCATTATTACTCTTTGATCTAGTTTTAATCATTATATTAGAAAATGTAGAATATAAACTCATCAAAGTAACAGTTAAAAGAAGAACAACAATTAAAGTTTCTACTAAAACAAAACCATTTTGTTTTTTCATTTTTTAACCCCCTTTGTAATTAAGTATGGTAAAGCACTAGTACCATTACCTGAATCTATATAACCATCAGTACTATCACCAGGTTCATAAATTCTAATAACAGCTGTATATCTAGGATTTAAAGAACCTATCCTAGATGTACAATGTACTCCATTATCATTTAAGCAATTACCAATAAGAGTATCTAAATAAGTGCAACTATCATACCAATCAGCACCTCCATACTTATGAGAATAAACAGAATATGTTTCACACATCATACTTATTCCCGTAGGATTACTAACATTGTCATTTTGAGTAAAATTCTTATGTCCTATTGAAACAAAACCACCATTATCATAACCATAAGCCATAGCATATTCATCTTCGATCCAAATAGTATAGTGAGTGCCTTGATCTAAAATTGCACTCTTTAATTTCTCGTTTGTAAGTCCAAGAATATATTGAGTTTCAGTATAATTTAAGAAATTAATATCTACACCATCGTTTCTATTATATAAGAATTCATAAGTGAAATATTTATAGTATGCACCATTTCTCTTAGCAGTAATACTTGATGGGAATGATATATAACTCTTAGATGCAGCATCATAATAAATATTATAATTTAATAATTCTGATAAAGTTCTTAATGTAGGAACAGCTATCGTAGGTGTTAATACTCTACCATCACCAGGAACAAAGTTTTTAGGTATGTTAGCACTAGCTATCGGAGTAAACTTTTGTGCAGATGCATCACTAACAAAATAATAGTCAGTTGCATTCTTAGTAACTATAGTTTCAGTATCTCCTTCTTTTTTAGTAGTTTCTTCAGTTGTATCATCAATTTTATATAAAATCCATTTAGTATCAGGGTTAATTGGAGAAGAATATAAGGAATTAGTACCTGTTCCATCTCCCTCATCATCAATTGTATCTAAAACAACATAATCTCCGATTTTTAAATCAGAAATTCTAACATTACCATAAGAATCTAATTCTTCCCTAGCCATATCTTCAATTCTATTTATTAATTGTTTATTTTGAATGAAGTTAGCCATGAAGCCCAAAAATAGTGTTAAAAACGCTACTAGAAATGCATATAAAACGCTAGTTGCAATAAAACCATTTTTTTCTCTCATGCATACCACACCTATTCTATACACAATTATAAAGAATATATAAAATAAATACAATAAACTGACACAAAAAAAGAACTAAAAATTAGTTCTTTTTACTCTTTTTAAATAATTCATTATATACATCAATAAAATTATCTACACAAACAACATCAATTTGTGATTTTATTGAATCTGGTACTGAATCTAAATCATTTTTATTTTCATAAGGAATAAATACTTTCTTGAAATTATTATTAACAGCTCCAATTATTTTTTCCTTAATTCCACCAACCTTCATAACATCACCATAAAGATCAATTTCACCAGTAAATCCTATATCTGGAGATATTGCTTTATCTAATAAAAGTGATATAAATGCAGAAGCAAGTGCCACTCCACCTGAAGAACCTGACTTTTTAATTGCATAACATAAAGCATTAACATGATAATCTTTATTCATAATCTTCTTTTGATCTATACCAAATTTACTAGAATTACGAATAATATAATTAAGTGCAACTCTAGCTGATTCTTCAACTGAAGAATGAACATTACCAGTCATTATAAGTTTACCTGAACCAGGAAGATCCACAATTTCAAAATTAATTACAAATCCACCATAAGGTGTTACACCTAAGCTTGAAGACATACCTGTATGCACTCTTTTAGTAATAGTAAAATCATACTTAATAGGTCCTAAGATTTCTTTAACTAAATCTTCAGTTAAAGTCTTACTTTGTCTTTCATTAACAAGCATATTTCTAACTATTTTCTTTAATGTTCTATCCAAATTTCTTACACCAGATTCATGAGTATAACCATCAATAATTAACTTTAATGCATCATCTGTAAGCTTAATTTTCTTCATATTATATTCTTCGAATATGTTAGGAAGTAAATACTTCTTAGCTATATCAATTTTCTCTTCTTGGGTATAAGAAGAAACATCTATAACTTCTAATCTATCTCTTAACATCGAAGGAATATTATTTAAATCATTTGCAGTTAATATAAATAAAACTTTAGATAAATCAAATGGTTCTTCGATATAAAAATCTACGAAGTTTTGATTTTGTTTAGGATCAAGTATATCAAGAAGTACTGATGCAGGATCTCCTTGATAATCCTTAACCATCTTATCAACTTCATCAATTAATATGACAGGATTAGCAGTTCCACACTTTTTAATTCCTTGCATAATAACACCTGGAGATGAACCTAAATAAGTTCTTCTATGTCCTGTTAATTCTGTAGAATCAGAAAGACCACCAACTGATATCTTAAAGAACTCTCTATTTAAAGCATTAGCAATTGATGCTCCTAAGGTAGTTTTACCAGTTCCTGGAGGACCAACTAAACAAATAATTGGTGAATTTAAATTACTACTTTGTTTCTTAATAGCAATAAACTCTAAGATTCTTAATTTTACTTCATCAAGTCCATAATGGCTATCATCTAAAGTTTTCTTAATTTTTCTTAAATCAGATACATCTTTAGAATAATTCTTCCAAGGTAAATTAATAACAGTGTCTAAATAGTTTCTAATAACTGATGAATCAGGGTTAGTATCACTAGTATAAGAATATTTCTTAACTTCATTTAAAAGTTTTGTTTTACTCTTATCACTAATATCTAACTCATTAATCTTTTCATTATAAATAAGAACTTCTTCATTCTTATCTAAAGTACCACCAATTTCTTTAAATAACTTAGATATTTTTTGTCTAATAATATATTCTCTTTGTTCTTTTTCAAAAGAATCTCTTAAATCATCATCAATTTTATTTAAAATCTCATTAGCTTTAGTTTCATTATAAATATCTTTAATAAGCATTTCACTTCTTTTAATATAATCAAATTCAAGCATATACTTAGCTTTGATAGAAAGATCAAAATCTACTAAATCAAGTACTAAATCAGATATATAATCTAGATCATTACTTTCTTCAATTAAAGAATAAATAGAATTAGATACGCCAGGAGTTTCATCCATATACTTCTTAGCTAATTCTTTAATCTTTTTAAGATTAGCTTCTTCTTCCAAAGTAACAGGATTACTAATATATAACTTTTTAAACGAACTCATTAATATAGAATTATTATTTTCATATGATTTAACTTGTACTCTATTTAAACCATTAATAATAACTCTTAAATTTCCATTTGATAAAACTAACTTCTTAGAAATTTTACCAATAACCCCTACCTTAGGGAAATCATTATCAGTATTATCTAAAGAAGAAAATATAACTAATACTTTCTTATTATATTCATCACAAGCATAGTTAATAATATCTTTAGTTTTATCTTCATGAAAATCAAGTTTCAATTCTTGATAAGGAAGCAATACATGTTTATTAAGAATTAAAACCGGTAAGTTCTCAGTCATAATATTCCTCCTCAGTTGAAAACTATTATATATTAAAAATTACATTTGTAAAGAAAAAATACACTTATATAAGTGTATTTATCTAGACATACCTCCCATTTGGTAGCGAGGTTCTTCCATCATATTAATTCTTACTAATTTATTTCTTAAATTAATACCTAAAAAGTATAATTTACTCATGTAATTTTTATAAGCTTCATTCTCCATAAAATGCTTATATTTTATCTCTAAAGTAGCTTGTAATTTAGCTACTTCATCAAGAAGAATCATATAGTCACCAGAATCAGTTTCATCTTCATCATTTAAATAAGTAATAACTACTTTAACTAAATTATCAAATCTTCTTCTAAACTTAGTATTTATTATCTTGGTAATAATATCTTCATTATAAAATTTAGCACTATTAACTTTAATATAGTCACTACCTTTTAATTTAGGATGAATAACTAAACCATCAAGATCGTATTCCATATAATCAATTACATATTTACGTCTTATTTTCTTAACTACATAATTCATACCCTTACCCCCAGTACTTACTTATTATCTAATAAATCAGGTCTTCTCTCCTCAGTTCTTTTTATTCTTTGTTCCATTCTCCATTTATTTATATTTTCATGATGTCCTGATAATAACACTTCAGGAACTTCTAAACCTTTATATTCTTGAGGTCTTGTATAAGTTGGATAATCAAGTAAGTTATCATTAAAAGATTCATCATCTAAGCTCTCTTTAGTAATAACTCCATCAATTAATCTAGTAACAGCATCTGTAATTACCATACTAGCTGTTTCTCCACCTGTTAATATATAATCTCCAATACTTATTTCTCCATCAATAAAGTTAGTGATTCTTTCATCAATTCCTTCATAATGTCCACATATAAGTATTAAATGTTTAACCTTACTTAAAGCACTCGCCATACCTTGATTAAATACTTTACCAGCAGGACTCATTAAATAAACTTTTGAATCCTTTGTTCTTACTGATTCAATAGCATCATTAACTATATCTACTCTCATAACCATACCTGCTCCTCCACCATAAGGAGTATCATCTACTTGGTTATTATTTAAAGTAGAAAAATCTCTTATATTAATAACTTCTATATCTAAAATATCTTTATCTATAGCTCTTTTAATAATCGAAGATTTAATAAATCCAACAAACATCTCAGGAAATAATGTTAATATACTTATTCTCATACAAATAAACCTTCTCCTGATTCACTAACAGTGATTTTTTTATTTTCTAAATCAACATTTTCAATTAAATTTGAATTAACTGGAATATAAGAAGTCTTTCCATCATTATCTACTTCTAATAAAGGATTAACTCCATTGTTTTGAAAATCGTTAACTATTCCATAAGTATTTCCTTTACAAACTACTTCAAAACCAATTAAATCACTATATAAATAATCACTTTCATCACTTACAAAATCACTCTTAAGTGCATATATGTCAGAACCCTTTAAAAATTCAATTTCATTAATATCATTTATACCTATGAAATGTAAAAGAATAAAATTTTTATTATGTGAAACATTATCTACAACATAAGATCTACCATTAATATAAAGGTATCTACCTTTAACAAAAACATCATCTTTTCTTTCAAAGTTCGAAATAACTTTTACTTCTCCCTTTAATCCCCTAGTATTAACTAACTTACCAACAAATATTTCATCCATATTATCACCTTTAAATGTTATTTATTATAAACTTGATTTTCTATTATATCAAGAACATTATCACATACATAAGCATCATAACAATTACTTTTCTTTAAATAATGATTCTTATCTTTTATATTTAGTCCAACTAAGAAGTAAGATTCTCTTAATTTTCTTGCTTGTCTATCTGATATAAGTAAAGAATCTATACATACATAATCAAACTTATTAAATATAAAGAACTTATAATAATTACTCTTATTAACTAAGTAACCTATCTTAATATTCTTATTACTTTTATGAATATATTTTAAGAATCCTAAATTAGTACTTTGAATACAAATTTCTCCAGGATAATTCTTTATCATAGAAAGTATTTTATTTTCTATAAAATGTTTCTTAGATTCACTTCTTATATTAAGTATTACTGGTACTCTTCCTCTTATCAAAACTAAAGCTTCTTCTAATGTAGGAATCTTTATCTTCGAATAATAATTTATATCATTTAAAGTAACATCTTTAGTTTTTTCTTCAACATGTAATAGTCTAGTTAAAGTAGAATCATTAAAACAAATTAAATTTTCATCTTTAAGCAAAGAAATATCTAAAAATACTGGAATATTTTCTTTGATTGCTTTTTCTATAGCACCAATAGTATTCTCATATAATCTTTGATTATCATATATACCTCTATGAGCTATAATACGTGTTTTTAAAAAATCCATCTTCATATTTATCACACTTAAATTATAACAAAATAGATAATTATTTAAAATAAAAATCACTCTATTTAGAGTGATAATTAATTAGAATTATTTTTATTTTTTGTTTTATAAAAGAATACAATAATAAATCCTAAATTAATCGAAGTAATAACTACTACAAAGAAAAGAATAATTACATTTCTTACTTGTTCTTTAGAAGTTTTATTCTTATTCTTACTTGTATATTCGATATCAGTCTTTGGTGATTGATCAATTCTAATAGTTGTTGTTTCATTAACGTCATAACCATTACCAACATCTTCTTTAAAAGTATGAGTAATATCTTTAACTTTAAAAGCAGTTAAAGAGTCTTTAACTAATATATTTTCAAAAGTAAGAGTATTAGTTTTACCATCACTTATAGATGTATTAGTTAAAGTAATAGTACCAACCAAAAATTTAGTACTATTATTAAGAATAGTCTTAGGAATAAAAGTATATTCATTATTATATTCATTCATATTGAAGTTAGTAGAATCAAAATCTATTATTTTAAGATCATTGTTTTTCTTAACAAAATAAATAGAATCTACTCCATAGTTTGAAGTATTAACATATAAATCACACTTAGTAGTATCATTAGTATTTAAATGAGTAGATATACATGTCATAGTTAACTCAGGTTCTTGATACTGATAAATTTCACAATCTCCTGTTTGTTTTTTACTATCTACATTTTTAACTATAAACAAATAATTCTTAGCATAATTAGGCATTTCAATTAATTCAGTTGTACTTCTATAAACTCTAGATTCATTCTTAGTTTTATCTAAGAAACTCTTACAATAAAAGCTAGTAGTCCTTACATAAGTACTTTGAGGAACAGAATACTCTCCATTACTATTTATCTCATAAGTAGATACTGAAAAACTATTATCAATATGTACTAATAAATAAATTAAACCAATAATAATTAATACACCTAAAGCTTCTATCTTTTTCATATAATCTCCTATAATAAATATAAATAATTTACAAAAATATGTCAATTTTATGTACGTTTATTGACATAATGAATTTTGTAAATATTACATTACTTTGATATAATATTTACAGGAAGTGAGTGCTATGACATTATTTGATATTTTAATAGATGACAAAAAATATTCATTTATTGATACAATTAGAAACAAAGGAAAAGATTATATTGCTTATAGTGATTATGAAGGAAATGTTTATATAAGTGAACTTGTAATAGAAAGCAATAAAATAAACTTCAAAGAAATAACAGATGTAGAAATACAAGAAATAAGGAGTTTGATGAATATATGAAATACACAATTGAATTAGTTAACAATAGACCACTATGTCGTGTAGCTACTTTAGATAATAAATTATATATTCTTGAAGGCTATGAATTATTTGAGCTTCTTAAAGATATCGAAGATGATATAGATAAATTCACCAGAAAAGACACTCCTCAAAGTATATTTTTAAGAAATAAAAAGAAAAATGAAATAATACATTTCAAAAATATTAATGAATTAGAAAAACCATTATATGATTTATATACAAAATGCGCTAAAAAAGAAATCAGAGATCAAAAAATTGAAAAAATAAAAACTAAAGCAGCAATTACAGTAATTACTTCTGGTATTATAGCTGCAGTACTTGCATCTAAGATGCAAACTAATATTAATACTTTTACAGAAAATGAAAAATCACAAACAACAACTGAAGATCAATTAACACCAAATGAAGAAAATACAAATAAAATTACAGTAGATGATACAAAAGTAATAGTACCTGAAGAGGGAGAACTTAATACGAAAGCTTCAGAAGAAGGCGAAGAAGTAAAAGTTGAACCTGAAAAAGAAACAATCGAAGAAACATTTGTTAAAAACATAGAACAAATACCTGTCGATCAAGAAATAAAATATGACCCTGGTATCAATAAGAGAATCGAAAAATTCATGCCAGATATTATAGAAAGAGCTAATAGATGGGGAATCAGTCCAAGTATACTAAGAGATCAAGTTTCTCAAGAATGGGATGGAAAAGATAACAATTTAACACATGTTGTAAAAGATGAGTGGTTAGATTTTGTTCTTACAGTATACAATTATGATACTAATCAATTTGAAAAATTTGTAATAACAGATAATCCACAAAAGTATGATGGGAAAGTTGATCATATATTTACCGGTGAAGACTTATTAAATCCTAAAGCTAATCTTTCAGCAGGCGCTATAATACTTCAATATGCATTATCAAGATTTGATTACAACATTCCACTTGGTTTACAAGCATACAACAATGGTCCTACTGCAGTTAACAATATTATTAAAGAAACAGAAAGAAAAACTGGATTAACACGTGAACAAATCCTGGCAACTAATGAACCAATATGGTTAAATTATACATATGTAAACGAAGGCGCAGATAAGGAATACTTTAAAAATGTAATTAAACATATCGATGAAGACCAAATAGAATCAAAACTAAATGATGTCTACTCAGTTAATTACATAGATGAAAATGGTGAAAAACAAACTAACGAAGTTCAATATAAATTAAGATAATAAAAACATCTCAATCGAGATGTTTTTTATTTTTAAGAACCTGTAGATGAATATTTGTGCAATCCTAAATTAAAGATAACAATAGAAATTCCTAAAAGTATTAAAGAAGATAAAGGCATTAAGAAATAATAGAAACTATTTCCTTTATCTATTAAATATTCAACTGGATAATAATTACATAAAGCTACAGGTATTAAGAATGTAAATATAACCCCTACTGCTTTATGATAAAGACCAATTGGATAATCATTTACTTGTTTAGTTCCATTAGTAAATACATTTATAAATTCTAAGCCTTCAACAGTAAAGAATACAAAGAAAGCTCCAATTATAAATAAACTTACTATTATTATAAAATCTCCTAATACCATAAATATAATTAATAATAATTTATCAATTGTAATTTCTGGTATTAAATTAATCGTAGATATTATAAGTAAATAAGTAGATGCAATTATTCTTCCAATCTTATGAAAAGCTAAATCATTTCCTAGTATTTGAAGGAATATATTCCTAGGTCTAATAAGTAATATATCAAACCCACCCTTTTTCATAAGTTTCTTAAATTCATCAAACCCTCTACCAAATGTTTCAGCAAGTGAAAAACCTAACCAATTTATAGAAAATACCATAAATAAATAATTAATATTAAATTCTTCTAATAACTGAAATTTATCAAATAATGTATATACTACAAAAAGTTCAGTTCCAAGTATTAATACTTGTGCAAACATAGTTAAGAAAAAATTTAATTTATATTCTAAATATACTTTTATATGCATACTAAAGTAATGTAATAATAACTTCATTTTACCCTCCTTGAATAGACACTTTAGATAGTGCCTTTTTTAATATAAGTCTACCTATTATTAAAAGAACTATAATCCAAATAAGTTCTAAACCTATTTCATTAAATCCCGTCATATAATCAATATGACCAGAATAAAGTCTAAATGGTAAATCTTCTATAAATCTAAAAGGTGTAAAAAAAGCAATAATTAATACAATCCCAGATAAAAGTGGTAATGGTATTTGACTACCTTCAAGTAAATCTGCGATTGTATAAATAATAGATGAAATTCCTCTATTTTCATTAGTAAAAAACGCTAATGAATTAACAATCATATTAATCGAAGTAACCAAAATAGTTCCTAAGAACATAGTAAGTAAAAACATTAAAAATGAAATTACATTAAATGGTAAACTTAAATTATATGGTTCAGGTAAAAGATAAGCAAATACTAAGATTGGCATACATCTAAGCATTACTAAAGCATATCTTTTAGCAACTAACTTAATATACCACCAAGTATATAAGTCATATGGTCTTAATAACTCATATGCAACAGTACCATCTTTTATAGATCCTATGATAGACTCATCATTTATACCAATATAAATAAGAGTCAAAAAAGCTTGATTAAGCCATACATAATCCATTAATTGAGATAAATTAATATCTTTAATAGATGTATGTCTATAAAAAGATGTATATACTAAAGCAAATATTATTCCCCAAAAGAATTGAGTAGTTAATCCCGAGATAGCAGCTGTCTTATATTGAAGTCCAGCCTTTAGCTCTGCTTTAAAATAACTTATATAACCTCTCATAGATTCATTTCCTTATATAAGTCATATATTATTTCATCTATTGTCTTGTTGTATACATTAATATCTTTGATTTCACAATAATCAGAATAAACTTTAACAATATTACTTATTGTTTGATTATTATCTACTTCAAGTAAAATTCTATTCTTTTCTTTTTTAAGAATTGCGACATTTAATTCTTCAGGTACTTTTACCAAGTTGTTATACAAAATTTCAAGTTTTCTAGTACTTGAAAATTTGTGTTTGATGCCAGAAAGAGTTCCATCATATAACTTCTTACCATGACCAATAACTATTAGTCTATTAGTTAGTGATTCGATATCTTGCATATCATGTGAAGTTAGGATGATAGTAACCTTTCGTTTTCTATTTATTTCTTTTATGAATTTACGAACTCTAACCTTTGATACAGCATCTAAACCAATGGTAGGTTCATCTAGAAATAATATCTTAGGGTTATGAAGTAATGATGCACAAATCTCGCAGCGCATTCTCTCTCCTAGACTTAACTGTCTAACTGGAGTATGTAAAAACTTTTCCAGTTGAAGTAGTTCAATTAGTTCATTAAGATTCTTTTTATAATCTTCATCACTAATCTTATAGATGTCTTTAAGTAAGTCAAATGAATCCATGACAGGAATATCCCACCATAGTTGCGACTTTTGACCAAATACTACTCCAATATTTTTTACATATTTAACTCTATCTTTGAAAGGATTAAAACCAGCAACAGTGATATCTCCACTATCGGGTTTTAATATTCCACAAAGCATTTTAATAGTTGTAGATTTACCTGCTCCATTAGGACCAATATATCCAACTATCTCACCTTTCTTTATGTCAAAAGAAATGTCATCAACAGCATGTACATACTTAACCTTTCTTTTAACAAGTGATTTAAATGCTTCTTTAAGTCCTGATTTTCTTTCATAGACTTTAAATGTTTTATTTAAGTTTTTAACTGTAATAAAACTCATACTTCCTCCTAAATAGACATCAACACTTAAATCAATATTTCATGCATGTCTTGTATTAGAAAAAGCTTAAGTTTTATCACCTCCATAAAAGTTTTATATAACACAAAAAACCACATTTTAAATGTAGTACACCCATACATAAAATATAATTTTTTGTAAAATGTCAAATTTAATATAATTCTAAATCAAAAAGAAGTCAATAAAAAATAGACTAAACGTCTATTTTCTACTAAATTCATAAAGAATTATACTTGTAGCAATTGCAACATTTAATGATTCACAAGTATCATTCATAGGAATATAAATAGCTTCATTACATAACTCTGCAATTTCTTCTCTTACCCCATTACCTTCATTACCCATTACTATTGCATACTTCTCTGGAATATCTATTAAATCTAAGTTAGTACCCTTTTCTACATTCGTAGTATAAACTTTATATCCATTACTAGTAAGTTCAGGAATAACTTCACTTAAATCTTTAACTACAATATTAATATTAAATACCATACCTTCGCTAGCTCTTAAAGTTTTAACATTATAAAAGTCTACGGAGTCTTTAGAAACAATAATTGTATCAATATTAAATGCAACCGCAGATCTAATAATAGTTCCTAAGTTACCAGGATCTTGAAGATTATCTAAAATAAGTATATTTCCATTAATTTCTTTTTCTTCTAACTTCCTACATATTGCAAGTACTTGTGGAGGTGTATTAAGTGAACTTAACTTCTTCATAACTGATTCACTTACTTGAGTGTATGATTCATCTAAAGAATAAATCTCAACTGCTTGAGTTTTCTTTAAAGCTTCTTCAACCAAGTGAGTTCCTTCGACTATAAATAGTCCAGTTTCATCTCTATACTTTTTACTTTGTAATTTAGAATACTCTTTTATTTTTGAATTATTAACAGATTCTATCATGAGTTAAGTTCCTTTCTTGCTTTCTTATAATCTTTAAAATGTCTACCTACTTCCCTCCAAAAGGCAGCACTATGATTCATATGTTCAAAGTGTGAAAGTTCATGACATATTACATAATCAATTAAGTCCACTCTCTTATGAATTAGTAAAGAGTTTAATGTAACTGTCATACTACTCTTATTACAAACTCCCCAACGAGTTTTCATCTTTCTGATTCTTAATCTAAACTTTGGAAGATTATCAAACTCAGGAGTATATACATCTAGTCTTTCTTGAAAATATTTAAGTGAATGTTTTTCTAAAGATTCATTAATCTTATCAACACTTGGTCCATAAGCTTTATTATTATCAAAATGTACCTTAGTATCATATTCATAAGTTAACTCATAACCAAGGAATAAAACCTTCTCGTCATCTTTATGTCGTAGACTCTCTTTCTTAGCCATACGAGTTAAACTATCTTTATTTTTTTCAAGCAACTTCTTTATTTCTCTTTCACTTACTAATCTATTACAAGTAATGTGAATTGAATCATCTTTTATTCTAAAATAAATATTTTTAATTTTCTTTCTTTCAATAACAATGTTGTAGTATTTATTATCAAGTTCCATATATTATCCTCTGAAGTTTTCATACCATTCTTTAGCTAAGCTAACAACACTTCCACCAACATATTTAAATGCTGAAGAAACGATATTCCAAGTTAAATTACAACTTGATTTCAAAAGTAAGAAATCACTTTTTAAATCATTATATAATTCTGGTTCTTTATTCTTAACATATTCAACTAAAGATAAATATTTACCAACAAGTTTAATTTTAATATCGTTATATTTATCTCCAAGCGAATCTTTATAACCAGGGAACTTACTATCAATCTTACTATCTAGTATTAAAGTATAATAAATAACTTTAGCTTTAGCACTAGTACTTAATTCATTAAAAGTGTGTCCCTTAATCTTACCATCATAGAAGATAAAATCTACGATACCACAGAAATATTCTTTAGCAGTCTTTTTATTATTATCATTACTTGAATAGTTTTCAACTTTAGTTTTAACTGAATCAACATAATTTAAAACTATACTATCAATATTTTCGTTTTTTTCTACTTTTTTAGTAGTTGTATTATTTTTAGTAGTAACTACATTTGTAGTAACAACTTCATTATTAACTGCTTCTTTTGTTGTAGTAACTTCAGTTGTTTCAAGCTTAGTATCTTTAGACTCTTCTTCAGTCTTTTTAGATAATACAAGTTCAATACTTTTAGGTTTTTCAATATCTTTATAGTAAGTAACATAAATAACATCACCAGTATTAAAAGTATCACTAGTCTTAATAGTATATTTAGTATTATTATCTACATCTTTACCTAAAAGAAAACCATCATAAGTTTCTACTACTTCAACATAAGCATTATTAGTATTTGATTTAACAAATCTATTAGAGATAAGATCAACTACTACTAGTGTTAAAACAAATACTAAAACTATTAAAATACAACTAACTATTTTTAAATTTCTGATATATTTATTTTTAACATCATTCATAACTACTCACTCTTATTCTTAAATTGAATTACAATAGGTGTTCCTTCCAAATCGATGTTTTCTCTAATTTTGTTTTCTAGATATCTTTGATAACTGAAATGTACTAAATTCTTATTATTTACATTAAAAGTAAATCTTGGTGGACAAATATCAGTTTGAGTAACAAAGAATATCTTAAGTCTATTTCTCTTATAAGAAGGTGCCATATGTAAAGCATAAGCATCTCTTACAATATCATTAATAGTACTAGTCTTAATTTCTTTAGTGAATGATTCATAAGCTTTAATAATAGCATCCATTAATTCTGGAACTTTTGGTTTTTCTTTAGCACTTAAGAATACGGTTCTAACATATGGAATAAATTGAAATTCATTTTGAATCTTTAACTTCCATTCTTTTAAAGCTTGATCTTTATTAGGAACAGTATCCCATTTATTAACAACTAAAACTATTGCTTTATTATTTTCTAGTGCATATTGAACTATATGTTTATCTTGTTCAATAATACCCTTTTCAGCATCAATAACAACACAACACACATCACTACGTTCAATTGCTCTGAATCCTCTGATAATAGAATACTTTTCTAAGTCTTCATAAATCTTTCCACGTTTTCTTATACCTGCAGTATCAACTACAATATAATCTTCATGGTTATAAGTAAACTTAGAATCACTTGCATCTCTTGTAGTACCTTCAACATCAGATACGATTTGTCTTTCTTCTCCTAAGATAGCATTAACTAAACTTGATTTACCTACATTTGGTCTACCAATAAGTGAGAATCTACAAATAGAATCTCTAGGTTCAGTAGAATATGGAGGAAAGTCTTCAGTAATCATGTCTAAAAGTTCAGTAATATGTCTCTTATGTTCTACTGAAATAGTAACTATATGTTCAAATCCTAATTCATAGAAGTTATAAATATTATCTTCTCTTTCAGGATTATCTATCTTATTAACAGCAACTATAACTTTCTTATCAGTTCTCATTAACATATTTCTAACTTCAAAGTCATTTTGTGTTAAATCTTCTTTTCCATCAACTACAAAAACAATTACATCTGCTTCATCAATAGCAAGTTCAGCTTGCATTTTAATGTTAGCATTAAAGCTTGCATTCTCTAAATCAATACCACCAGTATCAATTACTGTAAAAGATTTATCATTATGATAACAAACTCCATAAAGTCTATCTCTAGTAGTACCAGCATGGTCACTGATAATAGCTTTATTTTGCATTACCATTCTATTAAATAAAGATGATTTTCCTGTATTTGGTCTTCCAACTAAACAAACAGTTTTTCTCATATATATCACCCCTTCATAAAGTGGTTTTATAATAGCATAAAAAAGCCTAAATATCAATTATTTAGGCTTATATACTATAATTGGTCAGGATATTCTTGTCCACCAGTAACAGTACCAGCAGAAGTAGCATTATCACATGTTTTCTTATCGAATACTGCATATACTCTATTATTCTTATAATATACATAAACATAGCACTTATTTATTATATTATCTGAAACTGGATTAGTAATAACATTATTTAATCCATTATTAATACAAATAGTAGTATTCATTTTTTTACTCTTACCACATCTATCAGTAGCATCATAACTTAATTCATTATAACTGACTAAATCTTCAACATACATTTTACGAGAAGGATAAGCACCATTTTCATTATCTATTTTTGGATTTCCATAGGAATCAATTGTAATCCAAGGACTAACTTCACAGTTATCACTTTCACTACATCTTGGAGTTGTAGGATGTTTCTTAATTTGACTTATAAAGAAATCTTTTAAATTACTCTCACCATAAGAAATACCTGCATTTTCAATCATTTCAATTTTAGTTTCATAACTCTTCTTTTTAACATTTTTTGAAACTGTTAATACTGCTGGGATTGCAATAGTCATAAGTAAACCTAAGATTACAATTACAGCAAGTAATTCAACTAACGTAAAACCTTTTTTCATACTCTTCACCTATGATAATCTTAGCATAAAAAAACAATAATAAAAATCTTTATTATTGTAATTTTTGATAAGTTGACAAAATACCATAAGTTTCTTCTCTACCCTTTTTAGTAACTGAAGAAAATAATACTACTTGATCATTTGGAAGTATATTTAAAGTATCTCTAAGTAATCTTTCTTGTTTTTCTCTTTGAGAAGGTTTTACTTTATCATACTTAGTAGCTACTAATACTGTAGGTATTTCATAATATTTTAAGAAATTATACATTAAACAATCATTCTCATCAGGTTTATGTCTAAAATCAACTAGTAAGAAAACACATTTTAAATTACTTCTAGTTTTAACATATTCTTCAATCATAAGTCCAAACTTTTGTTGTTTTTCTTTAGAAACATCAGCATATCCATATCCTGGTACATCTACTAGATAAAATTCATTATTAATTAAATAGAAATTAAGTGATTGAGTTTTACCTGGTTTAGAAGAAGTATGAGCATAGTTTTTTCTACCTAAGATAGTATTAATAAAACTAGACTTTCCTACGTTACTTCTACCACATAACATGTATTCATTTCTATGGTCAGTTGGATATTGACTCATTCTAACAGCTATTGTTTCTAAGTTAGAACTAGTTATTTTCATAATAATCATCCCTTCAATAAATGTATTATAACATTTTTAATGAGAAAAAACTAATACTTATAAGGTATTAATTATAGATAATACACCTACTTTATTATATAATTATATTGGTGAGACTATGCAATATCCTAACAGTATAAAAAAGAGTTTCAATAAAGAAAAAATATCACATGCTAATCGTGGTATGAAATTAGAAAGTTTAATCAATCTATCTAATGATTATTATAGAGAGATTAATAAAGCTATTATTTACAAAAAACCTACTCCTATAAAGATAGTTAATACTAACTTTTCTAATAAAGGATTAAGAATTACAGATGCATTCTTTGAAACTCCTTCTACTCTGGATTATAATGGGATATATAAAGGTAAATACATAGACTTTGACGCTAAAGAAACAAAAGAAACAACAAGGTTTCCACTACAAAACTTACATGAACATCAACTTACACATATGAAAAGAATACTTGAACATGGAGGTATTACTTTTCTAATAATAAGTATGAACAATGAATACTACTATTTAGATGGTAAAGATATAATAGAATATATAAATAATAATCCAGATAAAAAAAGTATTACATTTAAATATATCGAAGAAAAAGGATTTGTTATAAATAAGAAAATAAATCCAAGAATAGATTACCTAGAAGTAATTGATATTCTATATTTTAAGGAGTAATAATGTATGGCAACTAAAAAGAAAGAAACTAAAGAAGAAGTTAAAAAGACTACTAAGAATAATACTTCTTCTAAAACTAGTACTACCAAGACAAGTACTACTAAAAAAACTACTAGTCCTAAAAAGACAACTAAGAAGTCTACTACTACCAAAAAGACTACTAAAGTAACTACTACTAAAAAGAAAACTACTACTAAGAAAAAAGTTACTAAAGAAGTCCTTAAAGATGGAATTGCTCCTAAATATGAATTGTTTGTTCTTGAAGGTAATCAACTTAAAAATCAAAAAATACTTAAGAAAAAGAAATGTAAAGTTAAAGGAACTTTATTTAAAAGGAACGAGAAAAAATATTATAATAAGTTAGAACGAAGAAAAGAAATTCATGAAGATGAATTTAGTAAAATACCGTTCTTAAAATATAAAAATAAGCCATTTTATTTATGGCCAATAGTTTTTTTAATAAATAGATTTAAGGTGATGATTTTCGATATGAAAAGATTTAGAAAAAGATTAAAATATGGAACATTCAAGGATAAGTTACTTATACTATTTATGCTCCTACTTATACTTATATGTTTAGCGGGTGTTGGATTTATGGCTTACATAGTAATACATGCTCCACAAATAAGTAAAGAAAAACTTTATCAAGCAAGTTCTACAGTACTATATGATTCTGATGGAAATGAAATTGCTCGTTTAGGAGCTCAAAACAGAGAGATAGTAACATATGATGAACTTCCTGAGATATTAATTGACGCTATAGTTGCAACAGAAGACTCAAGATTCTTCCAACACAATGGTATCGACTTAGCCAGATTCACAAAAGCTGTTTTAGGACAACTTGCTGGTCATAGTGATGCCGGTGGTGGATCTACTCTAACAATGCAAATATCTAAACTAGTTGCTACATCTAGTAAAGATTCAGGTATCGAAGGTATTATAAGAAAGTTTACAGATATTTATCTTTCAGTATTCGTACTTGAAAAGAAATATACTAAAGAAGAAATATTAGAATTCTATACAAACATTCCTTATTTAGGAGCTGCTTATGGAGTTGAACAAGCAAGTATAGCTTACTTTGGTAAAAGTGCTAAAGACTTAACTCTTCCAGAAGCTGCTATGATTGCTGGATTATATCAAGCACCATATGCATTTAATCCATTCAATCATCCTGAAAAAGCAAATAATAGAAAAAATACAGTATTAAACCTAATGAAGAGACATGGATATATTTCAGATGCTGAATGTGAAGCTGCTAAAGCAATTCATATTAGTGACCTTCTAAGAACTACTGATACAGGTGGAACAAATAAATATATAGCATTTGTTGATACAGTTGTAGAAGAAGTTGTAAGAAGAACTGGAAATGATCCATATAATACTTCAATGACAATTTACACAACAATGAAAGCTAATAAACAAGACGTTGTTAATGATATAGAAAATGGTAACTTCTCTAATTACGGAGTTAAATATAAATATCCAAATGAAAACGCACAAGTTGGTATTGCAGTTATCGATGTTAAAGATGGTTCAATAAGAGCTATCGGAGCAGGACGTAACAGAAAAGGAGAAAGAAGTTATAACTACGCTACTCAAATTTCTAGACACCCTGGTTCTACTGCAAAACCAGTAATAGATTATGGTCCAGCCATTGAATATCTTGGTTGGGGAACAAGTAATACAATCATAGATGAAACTTATACATATTCAGGTGGAGGTATGATTAAGAACTGGGATAATGGTTTCAAAGGAATAATGACAATCAAAGATGCATTAGCTCAATCAAGAAACATCCCTGCTCTACTTACATTCCAACAAACTACTAGCGCACAAAAGAAAGAATTTGCAAATGGTTTAGGATGGTATCCAGAAGAAGACGGAAATGGTAACCTACTTGAAACTGACTCAATCGGTGGATTTAATGGTGTATCTCCTGTTCAAAGTGCAGCAGCTTATTCAGCATTCGCTCGTGGTGGTACTTATATTGAACCATATTCATTCAAATCAATTGAATATACAGATACAGGAGAAACTTATACAGTTAATCCAAAACATAAAAGAGTAATGAGTGAAGATACAGCTTACTTAATTAGTCAAATATTACACTATGCTATTACATCAGGTAATGTTTCAGCTGGTTATGTTACAGGTACAGAATTATGTGCTAAGACTGGTACATCTACTGTAGATTCGGCTATTAAGAGAGACTTAGGAATCACAGGACAATTAATCGGTGACTCTTGGGAAAATGTTTATTCACCAGATTATGCTATATCTCTATGGTATGGATATGATAAATTATCAAAGACAAACTACTTAACTAATAATGAAGGTAGTACAGCAAGAAGAGCTATTGCTCAAGCATTAAGTAAAGGTATCATGGAACCAAATAGTAAATTTACTAAACCTGATACTGTAGAAACAGCTACAATCGAGTTACAAACAGATCCTATTCAATTAGCTTCTGAATATACTCCTGAAAACTTAAAACAAGTTGCTTACTTTAAAGATGGTACTGCACCAGATACAGTATCAGAAAGATTTGCTAAACTTGAAGATGTCAAAGGATTAAAAGCAAGCAAGAATGGATCACAAGTTACTCTATCTTGGGAAGGTTATACACCTAATGCTATTAGTGATGAATGGTTAACTAAATACTTTACTGAATCAAAGATTTATAAACCATGGGCTGATAGATATAAACAAGAGCGTATTAATTATAATAATTCAACATTTGGTAAGTTTGGTTATAGAGTATATCAAACAACATCTCTTGGAACTCAAGATTTAGGATTTACAACAGATACTTCAATGACAGTTACTCTTCCAGCCGGAGATGTAACATATACTGTTAAATCTTCATACTCTAACTTTACTGCTAATATGTCTAACGGAGCTACAACAAAAGTAGAAAACGGTGGAACTATCGTAGCAAGTAATTATGATATAAGCTTTAATGGTAATTCATGTGTTAACTACTCTACTTATTCATCAACTGGTGGTGATTCAGTAGAATCTAAAGTAACAGTTAAGAAAAATGGATCAGTAATTACTCCATCAAATGATGGATTATCAGTACAAGCTACATGTTATGATTCTTCAAATAATCAAACACAATGTTCAAGAATAAGTGATGGAAATACATATTCAATTAAATTTGAACTTATAGATTCATCAAAGAAAGCTTTAAAATCTACTACAATCAGAGTAAGTAGTACATGCTAAGGAAGTTTAAATACTTCCTTTTTTTATTTTTATTTTTTTATTTCTATAGGTTTATTGACTATTAATATTTATTCTTTTATAATTTTAGTAGAATAAAAGAATGGGTTGATAGTATGGATAATAAAGAAATGATTATGAATAATGTACCTACAGTTGAAACTAACCCTGTACAACCACCAGAAGTAGCAAATCAAGTTCCACAAGTTGAAGCTGCTGCTCCAGCTGCTATACCAACTGTAGATAATAATATACAAACTCCACTTCCAGGAAGTGAGGCTCCAGTAACACCTGAAGTACAACCTGCAGCTAGTGTTACTCCTGAAGTAAGTACTGCTTTACCAGGAGATCCTAATGTAAATAGTGCTCCAGTTGAACAAACACTACCAGGTGATGCTCTTCCAGGAGATACAGTACAAAACTTAGAATTAAGTGATGCTAATTCAGCTGGTCCTGCTACTCGTGCAGCGGGTCTTACTGGTATGGTTACATTCGATTATAACAACACACCAATCACAGACATCGTTAACTCAATTATTCTAGACGCAATTGATAAAGGTGTATCAGATATCCATTTAGACCCATATGAAGAAGGAATTAAAATAAGAATAAGAATAGATGGTTTATTACATGACTACTCTATTGTTCCTTTATACGTAAAAAGAAACTTAGTTACTAGAATTAAAATTATTTCTGGTATGAATATAACAGAATCAAGAATACCTCAAGATGGTGCCATAAGAACTACTATTAACGATCAACCTATAGATATCCGTGTATCAGTACTTCCTACTAACATGGGTGAAAAAGTCGTTCTTCGTATCATGGACTACACAATGTCAGCTCAAGGTATTGATCATATTGATTTCTCAGATTTTAATATAAAGAAAATACATAAAATGATGGAACTTCCAAATGGAATTATCCTAGTTACTGGTGCTACTGGTTCTGGTAAATCTACTACAGTATATTCTGTATTACAAGCACTTAATGATGAAGAAACAAATATCATCACAGTTGAGGACCCAGTCGAGATGAACATCGAAGGTATCAACCAAGTTCAAACTCAATCTGAAATTGGACTGACATTCGCATCAGTATTACGTTCTATCTTACGTCAAGACCCAGATATCATAATGGTCGGAGAAATTCGTGATGATGAAACTGCAAGAATTGCCGTAAGAGCAGCCATCACAGGACACTTAGTATTATCTACAATCCATACAAACAACGCGCTTAATACTATCGAACGTTTAACTGATATGTCAGTTGAAAGATACTTATTAGGTTCTGCCCTATCTGGTATCATTTCACAAAAGTTAGCTCGTAGATTATGTCCTAAATGTAAAAAATTAAGACCAACAACAGATTATGAAAAAGAAATCTTCCGTAAAACAATGAAAGAAGAAGTTAATGAAATATATGATGCAGTTGGTTGTGATGAATGTTCTAAAGGATATCGTGGACGTATCGCAGTACATGAAGTATTATTATTAAATCAACACGTTAGAGATGCGATTACACAAAATGTTCCTAAATCCGAATTAAGAAAAGCAGTATATGGTCGTGCAGATACAAGAACAATGCTTGAAGATGGTTTAGGAAAAGTTCTAACTGGTGATACTACATTTGATGAAATAATTAAACTTATAGACCTAGATGATGATTTAGGATCAGATACACAATTAGGATTACAAAACCAAATCGAAGATGCTGAAATAAATGATGCAAATGAATCAAAAGAAGTTACACCTAAAGAAGAAACTAAGGTTGAAGAAACTAAGGTTGAAGAAACTAAAGAAGTAGAACCTACTCCTGAAGTTTCAGAAGAACCAAAAATTGAAGAATCAAAGGTTGAAGAAACTAAAGTTCAAGAACCTGAAGTAACAAAAGAAGAAACTAAAGAAGCTCCTAAAGAAGAAACGGATCCAGATAAAATAACAAATGCAGTTAATGATGATTATTCATTCTTAAAGAATAATCCAT